>DATLXT010000259.1:0-9435 GCA_035575475.1 Gemmatimonadales bacterium
TCTGGTCCGAGGCGCCCACCACCGGCTGGACCGAGCTCTCGAACGCCAGCATCAGGGCCAGCTGGGGCGCGAGCAGGTTGAGCAGGTCGCCGTCCGAGTCGCGATAGGTCCGGGGGTCGGAGTGGCGTACGCTCCAGATCCCCACCAGCTGGCCCGCGTGATAGAGCGGCACCAGGACCTCGGCGCCGGGCGTTTCCCCGCCGGTCGCGAGGACGACCTGATCGCGGGCCAGCCCCCGCGCCACCACGGGCTGGCGCAGGCGCACCACTTCCCCGGTGAGCCCCGCGTCGGCGTCGAAGCGGAAGGGCGTGCCTCCGGTCGTGGTCATCGAGGTGTCCACGATCAATTCCATCTCACGGGTCCGCGGATCGTAGCGCGCGAAGCCCATGTGCTCCCAGGGCACCAGCGTGCGGGTCAGCTCCTGGATGCGGGGGAAGCTCCGGGCCAGGTTGATGTCGCCGGCGATGGTCTGGGCCAGCCGCTGGATCAGGCGCAGCTCGTCGGCGCGCACCCCCAGGCGGATCACGTAGGCGCTGCCCAGGGTGGCGCCGAGCAGGGCGGCGAAGATCAGCGCGGCCGTACCCGTGGCCAGCTCCGCGTGGGTGAAGCGCAGCCACCCCAGCGCCAGCCCCATCGAGGCGGCGGTGACGATGCCTTCCCAGCGCAGGGTCATGGCGCGGTTGGCCCAGGCGCCGGTCCGCGCCAGCGCCAGCTCCAGGTAGAATGTCCCGTTGACCACCAGGGCCAGGACGAGGGCCAGGGCCGCGAGGGCCGGCACGTTGGGCGCCCCCAACGCCGGGAGTCCGGTGGCGCCGCCGATCCGCTGGTAGAGGAGCCCGGCGAGCGCGACGCCCGAGGTCAGGTGGGCCGCGTTGGTCAGCGCCGCGCGCAGCGGCAGGCGCCGGAGGAAGACGTCGCCCGCGACCATGGCGAAGGGCGCCGTGAGCGCGGCAAAGGGCCACCCCCGCGCCAGGATGGCGTAGAACATCACGCCCAGGATGTAGGAAGAGAACCCCGCGCCCGGGAGCGCGATGCCGAATCGCCGGGTCAGCGCGCCCACCAGGACCACCGCCACCAGCGCGATGCCGAACCCGGCCCCGACCGGCATCCGACCCGAGGCATACGCGCCGAGCCCCGCGGCGAACGCGACGACGGCGGCGGCGCTCACCAGCATCCGGACGGCCGCCGCCGCCGAGACCCGCGCGCGGAACCGGGCGTTCATGGCGATGGGGCGCAAACTCAAGCGTGTGGCGCACCGTGTCAAGCGCCGCTATCGTTCTAGCGCTATGCGCGTCACCATCGAGTACTGCGTCGTCTGAAACTACGAACCCCGGGCCACCGGTCTGGCGGCCGAAATCCGTAACGCCTATCCCCACGCCGAGATCAAGCTGCTGGAATCGGCGGGCGGGGTGTTCGAGGTCGAAGTGGACGGCCAGGTGATCTTCTCCAAGAAGAAGCTCAAGCGCCACGCCGAACCCGGCGAGGTGCTCGAGCTGATCCGGCAGGCGCGCGCCGGCTCCCCTCCCGCCCGTTGAGGATCGCGATCTCCACCGGCGGCGGCGACGCCCCCGGACTGAATGCCGTCATCCGGGGCGCCGTCCTCGCCGCCCTGCACCGGGGCTGGGAGTGCTGGGGCATCCGGCGCGGGTACGGCGGGCTCCTGGGCGAGGACAAGGTGGTGCCGCTGGGCGCGGCCGAGGTCCGGGGCATCACCCACCTCGGCGGCACCATCCTGGGGACCACCAACCGCGGCGACCCGTTCCGCTGGCGGGAGCCGCTCCCCGGCGGCGGGTGGAGCGAACGCGACCGCTCCGACGAGGTCGTGGCGGCGTTCCGGGCGCACGGCTTCGACGCGCTCATCGCCATCGGGGGGGACGGCTCCCTGGGCATCGCCTATCGTCTTCACCAGAAAGGCATCCCGGTGGTCGGCGTTCCCAAGACGATCGACAACGACGTCGCCGGCACCATCGCGAGCTTCGGATTCGACACCGCGGTGAACACTGCCACCGAGGCGATCGACAAGCTCCAGACCACGGCCGAGAGCCACGAGCGGGTGATGGTGGTGGAGCTGATGGGCCGCCACGCGGGATTCATCGCCTTGAACGCCGGGCTCGCCGGCTCGGCCGACGTCATCCTCATCCCCGAGATCCCCTTCGACATCGAGCGGGTGTGCGACAAGATCCGCGAGCGGGAGGCCGCGGGGATCCGCTTCAGCATCGTGGTCGTGGCCGAGGGCGCGATGCCCAAGGGCGGCGACCTGTCGTTCCTGGACACCGAACGGCGCCGCCTGGGCGGGATCGGCGAGAAAGTGGCCCGGGCCATCGAGCAGCGCACCGGCAAGGAAACCCGGACGCTGGTGCTGGGTCACCTGCAGCGCGGCGGCACCCCGACCACCTTCGACCGGTTGCTGGGGCTCCGCTTCGGCGCCGCCGCCGTCCGGCTCATCGCCCAGGGAAAGTTCGGCACCATGGTGGCCCTGCTCCGCCCCGGCATCGGCCCGGTCCCGCTCTCCGACGTCATCGGCAAGACCCGGCAGGTGGAGGTGGAGGGCGACACGGTCGAGACGGCCCGGGACCTGGGGATCACCTTCGGGGACTAGGGCCGGAAGGGGCGGACAGGGGTGTCGCTCGAGGCGGACATGGGTCAGCGCCGGCCCCGGCCCGGCTCCTCGCGGTCTAACTCACTATGGCATAACGTGTTGGGGCGATGCCCCGGGGACTGGCACGCATCTTTCCAAGGGAGCCGGGCGAAGGGAGGTTGCCATGAAGCGCGTGCTCTTCGTGCTGGGAGTGGCGGCTCTGCTGGCGGTCGCGCCGGCCGCGGCCCAGGCTCGCATCGCGGTCTCGGTCGGGGTCTCGACGCCCCACGTCTCGGGCGTCGTGGTGGTGGGCCGGCCCCACGGGTACCGCCCCGCCCTGGTGGTGGTCGGCGTCCCGTGGGTCCACGTCTATCGGCCCCACGTGGTGGTGGTCCGGCGCGGGCACCCGCATCGCCGGCACCACCGTCACCATGACTACTCCGGGCATCGCGACCTGGGGGTGTGCGGCGGCGGGTACGGGTGCCGGTGAGCCGGTGAGGGGTTGCCGGTTGTCCGGCGCCCGCGGTCCCGGGTAGCGGGCCACCGGCAACCCCTTCGATATTCCCCCCCGTGCACCCCGCGCGCGACCACTTTCTCCCCCCCGATCCTCAAGCCTTTCTCGCCGCCGAGCCCGAAACCGGGCGGGTGATCGTCATCGCCCCCACGCGGGCGGCGTGCGAGACCATCGAGCTGGCGATGGGGCTGCGGATCGAAACCTTGCTGGAGCGCGAGCACGGAGAAGACATTCGCCGCCTGGCGGCATCGGGGAAGGGGTTCGGCATCGTGGCGGGGACGGGGACGGGGAAGACCCTGGCGATCCGGACCATCGCCGAGACCATTCTCCGGGCTCCGCTCAAGGTGGGCGTGGTGAACCGCGAGCGCGAGGCCACGCCCGAGACTCCCACCTGGAACGTGGTGATCGTGACCACGGGGATCGCGCGCCGCTGGTTCGAGGACGACCTCATCACGCCCCGGGACACGCTGGTGGTGGACGAGATCCACCAGACGTCGGCCGAGATGGAGCTCTGCCTCGCGCTGGGGAAGCGGGTGGGGTGCCGGTTCATCTGGCTCTCGGCCACCGTGGATCCGAGCTTCTACGCGCGCTATCTCAACTCCGCCGAAGTGCTGGAGACCCGCGCCTTCGATCCCGCCCGCGCGGCCCGGGTCGAGGTCCTGGCGCTCCAGCCGCTCGAGTTCCTGGACCAGCGGTTCATCCGGCGCGTGATCCGCGAGCGCCGGGGCGTGGCGGTCTTCGTGCCCACGCGGGCGGAGGTCGAGACCATCGCGCGCGAGCTGGGGGATCGCTGGCCGGCCCTCACCACGGCCTTCTATCACGGGGGCGAGCCCATCCGGGTGATCCGCCCCTTCCTGGACGGCGAGGTGCGCCGGCCCTTCCTGCTGGCCATGACCGCGGCGGGCCAGTCGGCCCTGAACATCCAGGGGCTCGACACGGTGGTGATCTACGACGCGCGCTACGCCAACGTGGTGGACCGCGGGCGCAACGTGCTGACCCGCCTCTACCTCGGCGCCAACGAGATCCTCCAGATGGCCGGGCGGGTGCACGGGCGGGTCGAGGGCGGCGAGGTCTACATCCTGAGCGACCGGGATCTCGAGTTCGACAAGCTCCAGCCCACGCCCCCCGAGTTTCAGCTGGCGGGTGACGCGGAACGGGTGGCCATCACCTGCGCCGCGCTGGGCGTGGACGCGAGCGACCTGGACCTCCCGGTGCCGCTGGACCGGCGGGCCTATCGCGCGGCCATGGAGCTGCTCGAGTCCCGCGGGCTGGTGGAGGGGGGCCGGCTCACGCGCTATGGGCGGGAGGTCGAAGCCATGCCCGTGGAGCGGCCCTGGGGCGAGCTGCTGGTGCACGCCGACGCCGACCTGATCCCGTTCGTGGCGGTGGCGGCGAACATCGAGTCGCTGCACCGCATGACCCGGGAGGAGCGCGACCTGCGCGGCCTGTTGGTTCCGGGAAGCGATCATCTCACGGCCTACAACATCTACGCCGAAGCCGTGAACCGGCACGGCAGGCTGGGCGAGGTGTACGGCCTGCCCCGCCATCTCTTCGACGCGGGCGTGGAGGAGTGGGCCGAGCGTCGCGGCGTCCTGGTCAAGGCGATCGAGGACGTGGCCCTGGGCACGGCCTCGGTGTACCGGCAGCTCGACCTGCCGCTCCCGGCCAAGCTGCCCTATGCCGATCGGCGAGTGTTGGCCCGCTTCGCCGACCTGGTGGCTCGCATCATGCCCTTCGACCTGGTGATCGACGAGGAGACCGCCGACGGGCGCGAGGCGCGGGTGGCGAAGACCTCGGTGTGCGGCAGCTGGGGTGCCGTGGCGGGCACCCTGCGCTACTTCGCCGACCGATTCGGCGTGCCCCGCGGCAGCATCGAGGGCACCCAGCTGCCCGAGCACCTGATCCGCCGGTATGCGCGGCGGGGCGCGCCGGAGGTGGTGTTCGAGCCGGACCGCCGCCGGGGAGGGCTGGTGGTGGTGCGCACGCTGGAGTACTTCGGCTTCGTGCTGGACCGCGAGCGGGAGCGCCTCACCGGTCCCTTCCCCCCCGAGTTGCGCGAGGCGGCACGCCGGGCGCTGGTGGCCGCGCTCCTGGCCGGCGTCACCCCCCACCCCGACCAGGCGCGCCTGCGGCGGGCCCTGGACCGGTTCGGGGAGTACTGGCGGCGCTCCGGCGGCCGGCTCGAGGAGGCGAACCCGGACCGCCTGGCGGCGCGCCTGCTGGCGCAGCTCGAGCGGGTCAATTCCTGGGACGAGTTCGTGAGCACCCGGCTGGACCTCGATCCCGACGCCGCGATCCCGGCGGAGGTGCGCGAGGCGCTCGACGCCCTCCCCGCGTCCGTTCATCTCTATGGCGACCGGGTGCCGCTGGACTACGAGGTGGATGGCGGCCAGCCCGTGGTCCGGTTGCGCCTCAGGGAAGGGCAGGCCCGGCGGCTCCAGGCCCGGGATCTCCCCGCCCTGGATCGCCCGGTGCGGTTCACGGTCCTGCGCGGGAAGCGCGAGGCCCTGCGCGCCGATTCCCTGGAGGAGCTTCGCTCCCGCCTGGCCGGCCTCACCCGCGCCGAGCGGCGCCGCCTGGTGCGGGGCGGCCGGCGGCGCCGGCGGCGCTGAGCCCCCGCGTTTCCCGCTGCAACCTTTCCGGCCCGTCGTGCGTCTATGTACAGCGGCCCCGGCGCAACCGGAAACCTTTTCGGGGTCTTCCCTGTACTTTGGAATGGGTACCTCGCATGCGTCAGACTCCCGCCGCGGCTTCTTTCCCCGCCGTCCCCCCGCTCGCCCGCGCGGTGATGGACGCACTCCCCGCCGGGGTCGTGGTATTCGATCCGGCCGGGAGAGTGGTGTACGCCAATGCGCCCGCCCGAGGCGCCCTCGGGCCGCTGGGCGATGACGATCTGCGGGCGCGGCTGGTGGCCCTGGGCGCCCGGCCCACGCCGCTCCGGGCGGGGCCGGAGCCGCTGGGCGAGGCGGTGTTCCTCCCGGCGGCGAACGGCTCGGCGACGCTGGCCGAGCGGGAGCGTCAGGCGATCGTGGAAACGCTGGAAGCCACCCGGTGGCGACTGGCGGAGGCCGCCCGGCGGCTGGGCATCAGCCGCACCACCCTCTGGCGCCGGCTCAAGGCGTACGGCCTCTCGCGCGAGGGTCGCCACCCGGCTTAGCTTCCCGTCTCACCGCCGCCCGCCCGGTGAGCCATGCACGTCGCACCCTTCATCATCGAGGAGTACGTCCGCTGGTCCGACGTGGACTTCGCGGGCATCATCTTCTACGGATCGTACGTGCGGTTCTTCGAGATCGCGGAGACCGAGCTGTTCCGCCACTCGGGGCTGGCCTACAGCGAGGTGTTCGATCGGTACGACATCTTCCTCCCGCGCAAGGCCGTGCACAGCGAGTTCTATCAGCCGGCTCGTCTGGACGACCGGCTGCGGGTGGCGGCCTACGTGGGGAAGGTCGGCACCAAATCCATGACCTTGCACTTCGACGTGCTGCGCGCGGGGGCGCCCGGGCTCGCCGCCGCCGGGTGGATGGTGCTGGTCTGCGTGGGCCGGCGCGATCTCCGGCCCCGGCCCCTGCCCACCGGCCTGATCGAGGCGCTGGCGCCCCATACCCTCGCGCCCGAGGCGGCGCGGGCGGCGCTGGGCGTCGCGTGAGGATCGGGATGGTGGCCCTGGGTGTCGCGGCTGCGGGCGGCTGCGCCAGCCCGGCGCCGGACGTGACGGCAGCCGAAGGCCGCCTCACGGCCAGTGTGGTGGTGACCGCGGACGACACCCTGCGCGACACGGTGCGCTTCGCGGCTCCGGCCGTGGCCCGCCACTGTGGCGGGGGGCCCGACCTGCTGATCGAAGGGGTGAACGCGGGGAGCGGGGTCCTGCTCTGGCTCCGCCCGGGCGACTCCGAACCCGCGGGCGCCTACCGCTATGCCAGCCCGACCGATTCCGCCGGCCCGCGGACCGCGGTGGCCGCAGTGCGCTACGTGCTGAACGACGTGGCGCGCGGCTTCACGGTGGATAGCGGCAGCCTCGAGGTCGCCCGGGGCGACGGCCGTCTCGGCGTCCGGGTGCGCGGGTCGGGACTGACTCTGCCCGGCGGGATGCGGGTGGCGGTGGCGGCGGACTTCGAGGGAGTGCCGATGCCGAGGGACTCGGTCTCCTGCGAGCGCGAGCCATGACCCTGCGAGTGGGCGTCATCGGGGCGGGGTTCGCCCGGCGCGTTCAGATCCCCGCCCTCCGGTTGGTGCCGGGCGCCGAGGTCACGGCGGTGGCGAGCGGCCATCGGGCGAACGCCGAGGCGGTGGCGCGCGAGTTCGGCATCCCGCGGGTCTACTCGGACGGCGAGGAGCTGGCCCGCTCGCCCGAGGTGGACCTCGTGATCGTGTCGTCCCCGCCCGACACCCATGCGCGCTACGCCATCGCGGCGCTGGAGGCCGGGAAGCACGTGCTCTGCGAAAAGCCCACGGCGCTGGACGCCGGGGAAGCGCGGGCCATGCTCGACGCGGCCGCGCGGCGCCCCGATCGGGTGGCGTGGATCGACCATGAGCTGCGCTACGAGCCCAACCGGCGCCGGGTGCGCGAGCTGATCCGGGAGGGCGCCCTGGGCGAAGTGCGGCATCTCGAGCTGTCGCTCAAGCCCTACCTCCGCGGCGACGGCCGGCCCCAGATGACCGAGGCGCCCTGGAGCTGGTGGTTCGACCGCTCGCGGGGCGGCGGGATCCTGGGCGCCGTGGGGTCTCATCTCATCGACCTATGCCGCTTCTGGACCGACGCCGAGGTGGTGTGGGTGGGCGGCCTGGCCCAGGCGTTCATCAAGCGGCGGCGCGACGAGCAGGGCGTGGAGCACGAGGTGACCGCCGACGACTTCACCAGCTTCGTCCTGCGCTTCAGCACCGGGGCGGTGGCCACGATCGTCCTGAGCACCGTGGCCCATCACGGCCCGGGGCACCTGGCCGAGATCACCGGAAGCGCGGGCACGCTGGTGCTCACCGGTGAGCGGACCCTCGAGCTCGGCAGACCCGGCGGGCCGCTGGAGGACATCAGCGTGGCCGACGATCTCTGGGAGCGGGTCGCGCCCAACAACATGTGGGCCCGCTCGTTCGTGCGGCTCATGCGAGACCTGGTGCGGGCGATCGCAACCGGCCGGCCGGAGGGCCGGCCCGCCACATTCCGGGACGGGCTCGCTATCCAGCGCGTGCTCGACGCGGTGCGCGCCGGCGGAGGCATCGCGCTAGATTGAGCACGGTGGAGCCGCAGACCTACTTCCGGAAAGGCTTCGGGCTGAAGGGCGCCATCGAGGGCGCTCTGCACGCCGACTACCACAGCCGGGTGGTGGACGCGATCCGCGCCTCGGGGTACACCCTCGCCGTGGGCGACCTCACCTTCCGCCTGGCGCGCGAGTTCGGGTTCTGCTACGGGGTGGACCGCGCCGTGGAGTACGCCTACGAGGCCCGCACCAAGTTCCCCGACCGGCGCATCTTCCTGGTGGGCGAGATCATCCACAATCCCCACGTCAACCGGAAGCTCGAGAGCATGGGCGTGCGGTTTCTCTACCGGTCCGACGGAGAGGAACGGGGCGCGTTCGACTTCGGCGCGGTGACGCCGGAAGACGTGGTGATCCTGCCCGCCTTCGGCGTGACCGTGGCCGACTTCCAGCGGCTCCGCGAGATCGGGTGCGTGCTGGTGGACACCACCTGCGGATCGGTCTTGAACGTGTGGAAACGGGTCGAGTCCTACGCGCGGGACGGGTTCACCGCCGTGATCCACGGCAAATACTACCACGAAGAGACCAAGGCCACCTCGAGCCAGGTGACCAAGTACCCGGGCGGGAAGTATCTGATCGTGCGCGACATGGCGGAGGCGCGGGAGGTGTGCCGCTACATCGAAGCCCGGGAGGCGGGAAGCGAGAAGCGCGCGGCGTTCCTGGAGCGGTTCGGCCACGCCGCCTCGCCCGGGTTCGACCCCGACCGGGACCTGGTGCGCATCGGCGTCGCCAACCAGACCACCATGCTGGCGGGCGAGTCGCTGGCGATCGCCGAGGAGATCCGGAAGAGCGTGGTGAAGCGCTACGGCGAGGAACACGCGGCCGAGCACTTCCGCACCTTCGACACGATCTGCTCGGCGACCCAGGACCGGCAGGACGCGGTGGTCAAACTGATCGCCGAGCCGCTGGATCTGATGATCGTGATCGGCGGATACAACTCCAGCAACACCAGTCACCTGGCGGCGATCTGCCAGGCGAAGGTTCCCACCTATCACATCGAGGACGCGGCCTGCGTTGAGCCCGACACCGGGGCGATTCGGTTCAAGCCGGTGGGCGGGGGGGGCGGGGGGGGCGGGGGGGGCGAGGAGCGGCGG
>DATLXT010000260.1:0-5289 GCA_035575475.1 Gemmatimonadales bacterium
CCGCCGCTCCCGGCCCTGGTAGTCGGCCAGGGCCTGGAACAGCGTCTGGCGCGTGAAATCCGGCCACAGCACCGGCGTGAGGTAGAGCTCGGCGTAGGCC
Source organism: Gemmatimonadales bacterium (assembly GCA_035575475.1). Taxonomy (GTDB): domain Bacteria; phylum Gemmatimonadota; class Gemmatimonadetes; order Gemmatimonadales; family GWC2-71-9; genus DATLXT01. The sequence continues at coordinate 101 of DATLXT010000260.1, forward strand.
AGCTGCCACAGCAGGAAGTTCGACAGCCGCCGTTCCCCGGACGTGCGGATCAGCAGATCCGGGTCCGGCCAGGGAGCGGTGTAGAGCTTCCCCGCGAGCGCGCTCTCGTCCACCTCCTCGAGCCGCCGGGCGCCCCGCAGGACGTCCTCGGCCACGAGGCGGGCCGCCCGCGCCAGTTCGGCGCGGGAGGAGTAGGAGATGCACAGGTTCAGGGTGAGCCGGGTACCGTCCGCCGTCTCCCGTTCCACCCGCTCGACGGCCGCCCGGGCGCCGGGGGCGAGGCGCGTGCGGTCACCCAGCACGTGGACCCGGACCCCCTGCCGCGCCAGCTCCCTCACCTCCCGCGCGATGTACTCCTCCAGCAGGCCCATGAGGGCCGCCACCTCGCCCGGCGGGCGCTGCCAGTTCTGTTCGGAGAAGGCGAAGAGGGTCAGGATCTCGACGCCGGCCTCGATGGCGCCCTCGACCGCCTCGCGTACCGCCCGCATGCCGGCGCGGTGTCCCAGCGAGCGCGGCAGCCGCCGCTCGCGGGCCCACCGCCCGTTCCCGTCCATGATGACCGCGACGTGTCGCGGCACCGCTCCGTGCAACCGGATGCGGGTGAGGAGGTCGTCCGCCACTAGACTTCCATGATCTCCTTTTCTTTGGCCCGGAGGATCTCGTCCACCAGCTTGATGTGCTCGTCGTGCAGCTTCTGCACCTCCTTTTCGGCGTGCTTTTTGTCGTCGTCGGAGACGTGCTCGGCCTTCTTGATGCGGTTGATCGCTTCGGTGCGCGCGTGGCGGATGGACACCCGCCCCTCTTCGGCGAACTTGTGCACCACCTTCACCAGCTCTCTCCGGCGCTCCTCGGTGAGGGGCGGGAGGGGGATGCGGATCATGTTGCCGTCGTTCGAGGGCGTCAGTCCGAGGTCTGAAGCCAGGATGGCCTTCTCCACGGCCTTGAGCAGGCTCTTGTCCCAGGGCTGCACGGTCAGGAGTTTCGGTTCCGGCGCCGCCACGCTGGCCACCTGATTGAGCGGCATCTCGCTGCCGTAGGCCTCGACCCGGACCAGGTCGAGCAGGGCGGTGGTGGCCTTCCCGGTCCGCACCGTGGCGAACTCCCGTTTGACGGCTTCGACCGCCTTGTCCATCAGCTGTTTCGCCTGCCGGACGTGGTCCTGGAGCGTCGTCATTGAACGATCGTGCCGACGCGCTCACCGGCCAGCACTCTGGCCGTGGCGCCGGGCTGGTTGATGTTGAATACCACGATGGGGAGCCGGTTCTCCTTGCACAGGCCGAACGCGTTCGCGTCCATCACCGCGTAGCCGTTCACCAGCGCCTCCTGGAAGCTCAGCTCGGGCAGGAAGCGGGCGCCCGGATCCTTCTTGGGATCCGCGGTGTAGACGCCGTCCACGTTGGTGGCCTTCATGAGGAGCTGGGCCTCGATCTCGAGGGCGCGGAGCACCGCCGCCGTGTCGGTGGAAAAGTAGGGGTTCCCCGTCCCCCCGGCGAAGATGACCATGCGCCCCTTCTCCAGATGGCGCACCGCGCGGCGCCGGATGTAGGGTTCGGCCAGCTCCTCCATCCGGATCGCCGTCATGACCCGGGTGTCCACCCCCTTCTTTTCCAGAATATCCTGGAGGGCCAGGGCGTTGATCACTGTGGCCAGCATCCCCATGTAGTCGGCGGAGACCCGGTCCATGCCCTGCTGGCTGGCGGCCGTGCCCCGGACGATGTTGCCGCCGCCGACGACCAGCCCGAGCTGCACGCCCAGCCCGGCCACGGCCTTCAGTTCGTCGGACAGTCGCTCGATGGTGGCGAAGTCGATCCCCGAGCTCCGGCCGCCGGCGAAGGCCTCGCCGGACAACTTGAGCAGGGCTCGCCGGTAGGCGACGTTCGCCACCGCTCAGTTCCCTCCCAGCTCGAACCGGGCGAAGCGCCGGACCTCCACCTTCTCGCCGGTCTTGGCCGAGAGCTCCCGGACCAGGTCCCCCACGGTCCGGGTGTCGTCCTTGACGAACTTCTGCTCCAGCAGGACGTGCTCCTCGTAGAACTTCTTGAGCCGCCCCTCCACGATCTTGGCCTTCACCTGATCGGGCTTCTTCTCCTCGGCCACCTGGGCCTGGTAAATGCGTTTTTCGCGCTCGATGACCTCGGCCGGGACGTCCTCCACCCGCACCGCCAGGGGCCGGGCCGAGGCCACGTGCAGGGCCAGATCCCGGGCCAGCCGCCGGAAGTCCTCGGTGCGGGCTACGAAATCGGTTTCGCAGTTGAGCTCGAGCAACACGCCGACTCTGCCGTTGAAATGCACGTAGGCCTCGATCAGTCCTTCGGACGCCTGGCGGCCGGCGCGCTTTTCGGCTCCCGCCGCGCCCCGCTTCCGGAGGATCTCCACCGCCTGCTCCATGTCGCCGCCGGCTTCTTCCAGGGCGCGCTTGCAGTCCATCATCCCGGCCCCGGTCCGGGCCCGGAGCTCGGCGATCATCTTGGTCGTAATCGCAGTCACCTTGGACACCCCGTCCTCCGCGTGAAAACGCCGCCCGACGCGCCGGAACGACGTGTGGGCGGCTGGTGCTCGAACCCTGGGACCTCAGCCCTCAGCCATCAGCCGTCAGGCGTCGGTCTCTGAGGGCTGAGGTTTGAGATCCGCGGGCTGGCCTTCGTCTGTTTTGAGCCGCGCCGCGATCGCCTCGGGCTTGGGCCGCCGCTTGCGGCGCGCCGGCCGCTTCTTTTTCTCCCCCTCCACCTCCGTCTCCACGCCGGTCTCGGTGGAGTACGTCACCGCCTCGCCCTCCTCGGCCGCCTCGCGAAGCGGAGCCTGCCGCCGGGCCTCCGCGATCACGTCGGCCAGCGCGCCGGTGATCAGGGAGACCGCCCGGATGGCGTCGTCGTTCCCGGGGATCGGCACGGTGATGAGATCGGGATCCGCGTTGGTGTCCACGATCGCCACCACCGGAATGCCCAGGCGGTTCGCTTCGGCCACGGCGATCCGCTCCTTCTTCGCGTCCACCACGTAGAGCGCTCCCGGCAGGCGCCCCATGTTCTTGATCCCGGCGAGGGTCTTTTCCAGCTTCTGCCGCTCCCGCTCGAAAAGCAGCTGCTCCTTCTTGGTGTGGAATTGATACTCCCCTTCGGTCAGCCCCTGCTCCAGCTCCTTCAGCCGCCGGATCTGCTTCCGGATGGTCTGGAAGTTCGTCAGCGTGCCACCCAGCCAGCGCTCCGTCACGTAAAACGCGCCGCAGCGCTGGGCATCGGCCTCGATGATGCCCTTGAGCTGGCGCTTGGTGCATACGAACAGCACGTTGTCTCCCCGCAGCACCACGCCGCGCAACAGCTCCTGCGCCGCCTCCAGCTGGCGGAGCGTCTTCTGAAGATCGATGATGTAAATCCCGCTGCGCTCGGCGAAGATGAAACGCCGCATCTTGGGATTCCAGCGGCGCGTCTGATGCCCGAAGTGCACGCCGGCTTCGAGCAGATCCTGCAACTGGGGCTGAGTCATGCCGTCCTTTCTGGAACCCTGTGACCGCTCACCGCTTGCTGAACTGGAACCGCTTCCGCGCGCCCGCGCGGCCCGGCTTCTTGCGCTCCACCACCCGCGGATCCCGGGTCAGGAGCCCCTGCTCGCGAAGCTTCTTCCGATGCCGCTCGTCCGCCAGCACCAGGGCCCGCGCGACGGCCAGGCGCAGGGCGCCGGCCTGGCCCGTGATCCCCCCGCCCCGGACCACTCCCCGTACGTCGAAGGCGCCCAGCGTGTCGGTGGCGGTAAACGGCTGCTGGATGTGCGACACCAGCGACCCGCGCGGGAAGTAATCGCCCAACGTCCGACCGTTGATGTTCCATTTTCCGGAACCCGGCGTGAGATACACCCGCGCCACGCTCGTCTTTCGCCGGCCCACCGCGTGCCAGCGGAGCTCCGGCGTCGTCCCCACGCCCATCAGGCCCCCTCCGGCGCGAGGGGCCGGGGCTGCTGGGCCGCGTGGGGATGCTCGGGCCCGGCGTACACCTTGAGCATCTGCTTCACCTTTTGCCGCGAAAGCGTGGTCTTGGGAAGCATCCCCCACACCGCCTTCTCGATCACCCGCTCGGGATGCCGCTCGAGCAGCACCGCCAGGGGCGTGAACCGTTCGTGTCCCATGTACCCGGTGTGGCGGAAGTAGCGCTTCTGTGCCGCCTTCCGCCCGGTCAGCTTCACCCGGGCGGCGTTGACCACGATGACGAAATCCCCCCCGTTCAAGTGCGGCGTGAAGGTGGGCTTGTGTTTCCCCCGCAGCACCTGCGCCACCCGGCTGGCCAGGCGGCCGAGGGGCTGTCCCGCCGCGTCCACCAGCCACCAGCGACGTTCGACGTCTTCCTTGCGCAGCGTGAATGTCTTCATGCCCTCGCGTGCCCGAAAATTGGCAGACGCGAACTATACCCGGGCCCTAAGCGCATGTCAACGAGGAAGTTCGGAGCTCTCGAGCGTCACCAGCGGCTCGCCGCGTTCCACCGCCTGCCCCGCCACGACATGCACCCGCGCCACCGTCCCCGCTCGGGAAGCCCGGAGTTCGTTCTCCATCTTCATCGCCTCCATGACCACGAGCCCCGCCCCCGCCTCCACCCGTTGCCCCTCCGAGACCTCTACCCGCACCACGAGTCCCGGCATGGGCGCCACCACTACCACCCCGCCGGCGGGCGCGCGTCGGCCCGCTCCGGCGAGCGGCTGGAGCCGCCGCGACCGCTCGTCCTCGACCTCGACCGTGAACCGCTCTCCCGCTGCCACCACGGTCCGGGGCGGGCCTTCGCCCGGGGCTGTGGCCACGGTCCAGCACGCCCCATCGAGGATCAGGTGATGGAGCGGCGTCCCGGGCACGGTGGCCAGATGGGCTTCCAGCGGCTCACCGTCCACCAGCACGCGGGTCCCCGCCACCTCCACCTCGACGGTTTGGGTCCCGACCCGAACGGTGTACTTCACCGGCTCACCCCGCCGCCGCCCCGCCCGCCGGCGCGCCTTCCCGCTCTCATGCCGACTCCAGGACGACCACCGTCTCCACATGCGCGGTCTGGGGAAAGAGATCGAAGGCCCGGACCGCGCGGAGATGGTAGTTCACGCTCAGCCGGCGCAAGTCGCGCGCGAGAGTCGCCGGGTCGCACGACACGTACGCCACCCGCGGCAGGGGCTGAGCGGTGAGGCGCAGGGTCACGTTCCAGTGCAGACCGGCTCGGGGCGGG
>DATLXT010000261.1:0-9587 GCA_035575475.1 Gemmatimonadales bacterium
CACCACCGTGGTCTCCGGCGTCACCCCCGCCTCGCTCATCAGGCGCGCGAACGCCTGCCGGTCGGGGATGTCGCGCCGGACCGGGTCGTTGAGCTGGGACTGCCAGTTCCAGCCCACCGCGCCGGGGATGTGCCCCGAGTCGTAGGCGGTGGTGTCCACATCCACTTCGACGAGACGGATGGCCGGATCGTCCAGGTGCCTGGCCACCCAGTCGGTCGAAACCAGCACCTCGGGGTGAGCGTACGTCATGTTCCTCGTCCTCCACCAATGGGGCGAATCCCGACGCCAAGCGTCGGGTATCGCCCGAAAAAAAACGGTTGGGGAGCCGGGTCAGTTCCCGGCCGCGACCCCAGTGATCTGGTAGACGTCGGACTCTGCGTGCGTGAGGTCGGCGAGCGTGATGCTCGCGAGCAGCTCGTTGATGCGCCGCTCCAGCAACCGCCACACCGGGCGGATGCTGCACGCCGAGTCCGGGCTACATCGCTGCGGATCCACGGGGTGGAGGTCGCAATTGACCTCGAAGGTGACGTGTTCGGAGGCCTCGATCACGTCCTTGACGGTGAGCGACTCCGGGGCGCGGGCCAGGAGATACCCCCCTCGGGCCCCCCGGACCGACTCCACCAGGCCGGCGCGCCGCAGGCGCAGCAGGATCTGCTCCACGTAGTCGTGAGGCAGCCGCTCCGCCAGGGCCAGCTCCCGCGCCGCCACCGGACCCTGCCCCGCCCGCTTGGCCAGGTGCACGGACACGATCAGGCCGTACTCCGCCCAGGTGGTGACGCGCATGGGAGTAATTTAGGGCGGGATGGCGGGATAGCGGTAGGCCGGTAGGTTCATGCGAACGCGGCCAGGGCCTGGATGCCCGGGAGGAGCCATTGCCATGCCGGAACAAGAGATCGGTATCGTGACCCACTATTTCAAGGGCCCCGGGGTGGCCGTCGTCAAGGTCACGGCGGGCGAGGTGGCCGTCGGCGACCAGGTTCGCTTCCGCGGTCACACCACCGACTTCACCGAGACCGTGGAGTCCATGGAAGTGAACCATCAGAAAGTCGAGCGGGCCCGCGCCGGGGAGGAAGTGGCGATCAAGGTCGTGGGGCGGGCGCGGATCCACGATCGGGTGCTGAAGATCACGCCCTAGTCAACGAGGCGCGGACCTCGCGCGTAGCGTTGGCGGACGGCTCTCGCGGGCCGTCCCCACGTCGGGGCGTTTCGGACCCCCTGCATCGGGTGATGCCGCGCCACCCCGTCCCGGCAGGGGCCTTGCCTGTCGAACCCAGAACCCGAGGTTGCGCCTCATGCACCGTACCCCAAGCTGGCGTCGGCCTTTCACGCTCGGCCTGACGCTGCTTCCCCTGGCAGCCGCGCTCCCCGCGCAGATCGATCCCGCGCTCTTCGCCGGCATGAAGGCCCGGAGCATCGGGCCGGCCGGCATGAGCGGGCGGATCGCCGACGTCGAGGTCGTGGTGAGCAATCCCAAGGTCATGTACGTCGGGACCTCCACGGGCGGCGTGTGGAAGTCCACCAATGCCGGCATCTCCTGGGTGCCGGTCTTCGACACCATGCGCACCTCCTCGGTGGGCGCGGTCGCCGTGTTCCAGCCCAACCCCGACATCGTCTGGGTCGGGACCGGCGAGGGCAACCCGCGGAACTCGGCGGGCGTGGGGTACGGCATCTGGAAGAGTCTGGACGGCGGCACCAGCTGGCAATTCCTGGGACTCGAGCGGACCGAGCACATTCATCGGGTGCTGACGCACCCCGGCGACGAGAACGTGGCCTACGTCTGCGCCATGGGGACGTTCTGGGGAGCGAACCCGGAGCGGGGCGTCTACAAGACCACCGACGGCGGCAAGACCTGGAGCCGGATCCTCTTCGTCAACGAGCGGAGCGGGTGTGCCGACCTGGTGATGGATCCGGCCAACCCCAACAAGCTCCTGGCCGCGACCTGGGAATTCCGGCGCTGGCCCTGGTTCATGCAGTCCGGAGGCCCGGGAAGCGGGATCCACGTCACCTACGACGGCGGCGCGTCGTGGAAGCGCCTGACGGACCGGGAGGGCCTGCCCAAGGGAGACCTGGGACGCATCGGGCTGGCGATCGCGGCCAGCACGCCGGACGTGGTGTACGCCCTGGTCGAGGCCACCCGAAGCGCCCTGCTCCGCTCGGACGACGGCGGCCGGAGCTTCCGGGTGGTGAATGACACCGCGGGGATCGCCAACCGGCCCTTCTACTACACCGATATCCGCGTGGACCCCACCAATGAGAACCGGGTCTACAACCTCTTCAGCGGGCTGACCGTCAGCGAGGACGGCGGCCGCACCTTTCGGCCGCAGAACCGCAGCGGGTTGCACGGTGATCATCACGATCTCTGGATTCACCCCGACGGGGAATTGCTGGTGCTGGCGCACGACGGCGGTCTGGGGATTTCGAATGACAAGGGGCGGACCTGGCGCTTCGTCGAGAACCTGCCCCTGGGCCAGTACTATCACGTCAACGTGGATCTGGAGACGCCCTACAACGTGTACGGGGGGCTCCAGGACAACGGCTCCTGGCGGGGCCCGAGCGCGGTCTGGGAGCAGGGCGGTATCCGCAACTACCACTGGGACCGGGTGGGCGGCGGCGACGGGTTCGGCACCCTCTCCGTCCCGGGCGACGCCCGGTACGGCTACGCCATGTCCCAGGGCGGCAACCTCCGGCGCTTCGACCTCCTGACGGGCGAAAGCAAGGACATCCGCCCGGTGAGTCCCGACGAGAAGGTCGAATTGCGGTTCAACTGGAACGCCGCCATCGCGCAGGACCCCTTCGACGCGAACACGATCTACTACGGGAGCCAGTTCGTCCATAAGAGCCCGGACCGGGGCGACACCTGGACCACCATCAGTCCGGACCTCACCACCAACGATCCCGAGAAGCAGAGGCAGCGCGAATCGGGCGGCCTGACCCGCGACGTCACCGGCGCCGAGAACCACACCACCATCGTCACCATCGCGCCGAGCGCCAGGGATCGAAACGTGATCTGGGTGGGCACCGACGACGGGAACGTCCAGCTCACGCGGGACGCCGGCAGAACCTGGGTCAATGTGGGGCGGAACATTCGCGGCGTGCCCCCCGGCACCTGGGTGCCCCACGTCGAGGCCTCGACCCATGACGCGGGCACGGCCTTCGTGGTCTTCGACGACCACCGGCGGGCCAACTGGACCACCTACGTCTATCGCACCACCGACTACGGCCGGAGCTGGACCAGTCTCGCGACCCCGGAGATCTGGGGCTTCGCCCATGTGATCGAGCAGGACCCGGTCAACCCCGACCTGCTGTTCCTGGGCACGGAGTTCGGGCTCTACGTCTCGCTCAACGCCGGGCGCAACTGGTTCCGGTGGACGCACGGTTTGCCCACCGCTCCCGCTGCGGCCCTGATGGTCCATCCCCGGGACCACGACCTGGTGATCGGCACGCACGGCCGCTCGGTCTATATCCTCGACGACATCCGGCCGTTGCGCACGGCGACCGCGGCGATCCTGGCTCGACCGGTGCACGTCTTCGAGATCCCGGCCGCCTACCAGTACCGGCTGCGCCCCCAGCGGGGCTACTCGTCCACCGGTGACGTGCCCTTCGAAGGCGAGAATCGCCCCTACGGGGCCCTGGTCACCTACAGCGTGAACCCCGGCAGCGACACCGGCCGGGTCGAGATCGAGGTGCTGGACTCGACCGGGGCGGTGGTTCGGCGCCTGGATGGCCCCGCCCGGCGGGGGATCAACCGGGTCAGCTGGAACCTGCGCCGGGACCCGTTCCGGGGCGCACCCCCCGGGGGGTTCGGGGGCGGCTTCGGCGGCGGCGGCCAGGGGCCCGAGGTGGTCCCGGGCACCTACACGGTGCGGGTGAAGTCGGGAGACCAGACGGCGTCGCAGACGGTACAGGTGCTGCCCGACCCGCGTTACCCCGCCGCGGCCCTGGCCGGCCGGCTCCAGAACTACGAGGCCATCCTGCAAGTGGGCCGGCGTATCGAGGTGGCCGGAGAGGCGGCCGACCGCCTGCGCCGCACCATTCGCGGGGTGACGTCGGTCGAGGAAGCAGCCCGCCAGAAGGGCGACAGCGCCGCCCGGGCGCTCGCCACCGCGGCCGCCGGGTTGAAGGCGAAGCTGCAGGATGTCCTGGACTCGCTGGTGAATCCCCCCGGCCCGCCCCCGCAGGCCGGGCCTCAGCCCGGGCCGGTGGTGCTGAGCCGGCTGACCGGCGTCCTGTTCTCCCTGAGCTCGTCCTGGGATCCGCCGACCGAGGGCCAGCGCACCAATCTGCGGCGCGCCGAAGCCGCCTTGCAGCGTGAGCTGGACCGGATGAACCGGCTGTTCGCCGAAGACGTGGACCAGTTCCGCCGGCAGGCGGCCGGGGTCAGCCTCGACCCGGTGCCGAGCTTCGAGCCGCTGACGCTGGACTGGCGGCCCGCTCCCGGCCAGGGGCGCCGGCCAACTAGGGCGCCGCGCTCGGGGGCACCAGCTTCGGGCTCAGGCTCGCCCCCACCTGCACGCCGAACACGTTTTCGCCGGTGTTCCGCTGGAACCAGACCAGCCGGGCGTTGAGGTTGATCATCACGCGCTCGCCGGCGTAGACGTCGGCGCCGAGGCCGCCGTGCAGGCCCCGCGCCACGCCGCGATCCGGTCCCCGGGCCGGGAAGCCGGCGAGCAGGAACCCCAGCGCCCCGTAAACCCGGCCCCAGCGCGGGTGGAGCGACGCCTCGTAGTCGGGAGCGAAGAGAATGGCGTAGGGATCGCACTCCGCCGAGCAGCCCTCGGTGATCGTCAACGGAGCGTAGTCGAGCTGGAGGCCCGCCGTGCCCGACGTGCGGGTGTCGCGCCGAAAGCGTACGCCCAGGAGCGGGCCCCGGCCCCGGAGCGGCCCGCTGACCGGAATCCAGACGCCGACGGCCGGCCCCAGCGTCCCTCGCAGCAGGTTCCCTTCCCGCGGCCGGCCGAAGGCGACCGAGAGGTTGGCCCGGCCTTCCAGCGCCTGAATGGCGCTGTGGGGCACCTGGAAGAACCGGCCTTCCACGATCCCCGCCACTTCCCCGCCCAGGTTCAGCCGCAGGCCCAGCCCGAAGCCCAGCCCCAGCTCGTTCGACGGCTCGGCGGCCGTGCACACGCCCAGCAGCCCGACGTCCTGGTCGGTCACTCGTGCCAGGCCGAGCTGGGTCGAGGCGAAGGGCGCCAGGCCGTCGGCACCGACGGGATAGTAGAGCTGGTCGAGCCCGAAGAACGTGAGCGACCGCTCGCAGGCGCCGGTGGCGAGGTCGGGGTAGCGCGAGATGGTGATCCCCGTTTCGGCATCCTGCCCCGTGAGCAGCGCCACCGTCCCGCCCAGGGAGGTGAAGCTCTCGGTCGAGCCTCCCTGGTCGAGCGCGATCACCGACGCCGTGGGGCCGAGGCGGAAGCGGCGCTGGGCATGGGCGGGGGGCACGAGCGCGAGCCCGGCGAGGAGCAACAGCAGTGGTCTCATGGCGTGTCCTAGTTACGCCCGCCCGGGGCGGGCGGCCGTGATAACGGTCACCGGCCCCGGGCGACGAGACCTACAGGGACCGCACCAGCAGGCCGACCACCACACCCGCCGCGTTCATGCGGACCAACCAGGCCCACATCTGCGCGTTCATGAGGTTCCTCGCCTTGGTGTACCACACGTTGCTGCCCACGCAGGCGAACGCCAGCGGCAGCCACAACGTGGTGGCGAGTTCCATCGCGCCCAGCACGCCTGCCGAAGTCCAGAGGTGATCCATGAAGTGCCGGTAGATGAACGCGAAGACCACGCCGTAGACGAGGGCCAGCACGCCGGCCTTCACCAGCATCGGCGTCAGGTTCGTCGGCTGCCCCGCCGGCGGCCTGTCGGCGTAGGCCTCCATGCCTTTGGTGAACACCTTGCTCCACATGACCCAATCGGCGACGTACGCCACCACGCCTGCGATGAGACCTGCCAGCCACCAGCTCATACGAGCCTCCTCGGAAAGCAGGTTCACGGCACGGTTCGGCCTTCGACCCTCCTCACTCGCGGGCGCCGGGCACGCCGAGCTCGGTCATGGCCCGCAGGTCGAGGACGGCGTCGAGCTCCCGGTCGCTCAGCAGTCCTTTCTCTTTCACGAGCTGCCGGACGGTGAGGTTCTTGGCCAGCGCCTCCTTGGCGAGTTTCGCGGCCTCGGCGTATCCGATCTTCGGCGCCAGGGCGGTCACCAGCGCCGGGCTGCGCTCGAGCCAGTAGGCGCACTGCGCCCGATCGGCTTGGATCCCCTCCACGCAGCGCTCCGCCAGCACCCGGCTCGCGGTGGTGAGAATCATCATGGTGAAGAAGAGATTGTGCGCGATCACCGGCATCATGACGTTCAGCTCGAGTTGCCCCGCCTCCGCCGCCGCCGCCACGGTCACGTCGTTCCCCAGGGCCTGATAACACACCATGTTCACCATCTCGGCAATGGACGGGTTCACCTTGCCCGGCATGATGCTGGAGCCGGGCTGAACCGCCGGCAGGATGATTTCCGCGAGCCCGGTTCGGGGCCCGGAGGCGAGCAACCGCAGGTCACTCGCGATCTTCCCGAGGTCCACCGCGTAGGTGCGGAGCGCGCCCGAGAACGCGGCCGCATCGCCCAGGGATTGCATGAGCTGCACCCGGTCCCGGCCTTCGCGCACATCCAGCCCGGTGATGGCCCGGAGGTGCTTCACCATCAGGGCCGGGTACTGGGGCTCGGCGTTGAGCCCGGTCCCCACCGCCGTCCCGCCGATGCCGAGGTCGCGCAGGTCGTCCGCGGCGCGCAGGATCCGCTCCCGATTCCGCTGAATCGTGCGGCCGTACGCCGTGAACTCCTGACCCAGCCGGATGGGCGTGGCGTCCTGGAGATGGGTGCGGCCCGCCTTCACGATGTCGTCGAACTCGCGCCCCTTCTCGAGGAAGGCGTCGGCCAGCCGGGCCAGCGCCGCCCCGAGGTCCGGGAGCAGGGCCAGCGCCCCGAGACGGATAGCGGTCGGGATCACGTCGTTCGTGGACTGCGCCATGTTGACGTGATCGTTGGGGTGAACCGGCCGGTAGTCGCCGCGCTGCCCGCCCAGCAGCTCGTTCGCCCGATTGGCCAGCACCTCGTTGCAGTTCATGTTGTGCGAGGTCCCGGCGCCGGCCTGGAAGGGGTCCACCACGAACTGATCCCGATGACTCCCCCCCAGCACCTCGTCGGCGGCCCGCACGATGGCGTCGGCCAGGCGGGCCTCCAGCCGCTTGGTCTCCTTGTGGGTCAGGGCCGCCGCCTTCTTGATCCAGACGACCGCGTCCACGAAGGCCGGCAGGGGGCGCAGGCCGGAGATGGGAAAGTTGTGGCGCGCCCGCAGCGTCTGGATGCCGTACAGCGCGTCGGCCGGCACCGGCAGCTCGCCCAGGGGGTCGCGCTCCAGTCGGGTTTGCGCCTGGGTTGCGCCTCGTTCAGTCACGTTCGCATCCGTCTCCAGCCAGGAATCGCCCATGCCCCAGTACGTTCCGCATCGCGAGACCCGAGGGCTTGGCGGCGGGCCGGGCCCGGTCGGTTCCCGCCCCCACCGGCGCGCCCCAAGTCTATCCGCCGGTCAGGGGAAAAGCCACGTCCCCGGCGGGCGACGCGGCCCGGATGCCGGGCGTCGGACGGCTCAGTCCGAACAGTCCCCCAGCGGGTAGCTGAACCGGCAGTTGGGACACGGCCCCCGACATCCCGCCGGCCGCGGGGGGACGGCGAAGCCGCACCGCAGGCACCGGGGGCGCGCGGCGGGCTCAGGCGAGCCGGTAGGCGCCGGTGAGGAAGGGATTGGTGCGGCGCTCCCGGCCGACGGTGGTGTCGGGTCCATGACCCGGATAGACGGTGGTGGAATCCGGCAGGGTGAGCAGCTCCCGCTCGATGCTCCCGATCAGCGTCTCGAAATCGCCGCCCGGCAGGTCGGTCCGGCCGATGGACCCCTGAAACAACACGTCGCCCCCGAACACCACGCCTTCGCCTACGAGCACCACGTGCCCGGGGGAATGCCCGGGGGCGTGCCGCACCTGGAAGCGCAGCCGTCCGACGCGCAGCTCGTCCGCGGGGGCGAACGCCCGATCGGGCTCCGGCAACGGCGGGGCCCGAAGCCCGAACCAGGCGGCCTGCTCGGGGACGGACCGGTAGAGCGGCAGGTCGGCGGGGTGCAGGTACACCGGGACACCGGTTTCGGCCTTGAGCCGCGGCACCCCCAGCACGTGGTCCAGGTGCGCATGGGTGAGCCAGACCGCCACCGGCTCGGTCTCCAGCGCCCGAAGCCGGGCCAGGATCGCCTCCGCCTCTTCCCCGGGGTCCACCACGGCGCATTGGCGGGCCGCCTCGTCGACGACGAGGTAGCAATTCTCGACGAAGGCCCCGTTGGGGATCGCGATGACCCTCATGGCGCGACGCCGGCCTTCTCCTTCTCGCGCAGCGCGGTGAGGTACTTTTCCACCGCGATCGCGGCCGTGGTGGCGTCTCCCACCGCGGTCGTGATCTGCCGGGTGAGCTGACTGCGCACGTCGCCCGCCGCGAACAGGCCGGGAATCGAGGTCATCATCCGCTCGTCGGTGACGAGGTACCCGCCGGCGTCGTGCTCCACGTGACCCGCGACGATGCCGGTGTTCGGCTTGAACCCGATGAAGACGAACACGCCGCCCACCTCCAGCCGGCCGGTCTTGCCGGTCACCGTGTCCTGGAGGGCGAGATGGGTGACCCGGTCCCCGGTCCCCTGGATCGCGGTGACGATCGTGTTCCAGATCACCTCGATCTTGGGATTGGCGAAGGCTCGCTCCTGAAGGATCCGGGATGCGCGGAAGCGATCCCGCCGGTGCACGATGTACACCTTCTGGGCGTAGCGGGTGAGATAGTCCGCCTCCTCCACCGCGGCATCGCCGCCGCCCACCACGGCCAGCACCTCGCCCTTGAAGAACGCGCCGTCGCAGACCGCGCAGTAGGAGACCCCCTTCCCGGCGTACTCCTTCTCGCCCGGCACGCCCAGCTTGACCGGCGTGCCCCCGGCGGTCAGGATGACGGCGGGGGCCCGGTGGGTCTCGCCGCTCTCCGTCTGCACGTCGAACCAGCCGTCGTCCGCCTTGCGGATCGCCGTGACGGTGTCGGTCACGATGCGCGCGCCGAACTTCTGGGCGTGGCTGGTCATCTTCTGGGCCAGCTCCCACCCCTTGATGCTCTCGAAACCGATGTAGTCTTCGATCACATCGGTGTTGAGCAGCTCGCCCCCGGGCGCCCCTCGCTCGATGGTCAGCGCCCGCAGCATGCCGCGGCCGGCGTACAGGGCCGCGCACAGTCCCGCCGGCCCCGCGCCCACGATGATGAGGTCGAGATCCTGGTTCGCGTCGCTCATGAGTCCCCGTAATATAGAACGCGGGTCGGTTCCGCGAGACGATCACCCGGGCGTCTCGGAGGGGCGGGGACCGCCCAGCCGCACCAGATTCACCGCCCCGTGGCAGCTCGAGACGGTGGCGACCAGCACGTCCACGGCCTCGCCGCCCTCGCCGGCCGCCTCGACTTCCCGGTCTCCCTGCAGCACGTCCCCGGCCGGGAAGGCCCCCACCCCGTGGACCCGGTGCGTGCA
>DATLXT010000262.1:0-5529 GCA_035575475.1 Gemmatimonadales bacterium
CGCAGAAACGTCCCCGCCACGAGCGCCAGTATCCCCAGTCCTCCGCTGATGGTCGCGACCAGAACCTGACGTTTCCGGAGCGCGAAGAACCGCTCGGGCAACTCGCCCCGGGGATCCAGCTCGAGCCGGGCCAGCCGGGCGGCGGTGGGCACGCTCCCGAACGCCGCCACCAGGCCCCCCGCGAGGCCCGCCACCAGCATGATCGCGAGCCACCCGGGCATGTCACCCGAACCCATCCAGGGGCCGAGGAGCGCGAACCCGGAGACCACCGCCCCCAGCGCGCCCCAGAACACCAGCACCCGAAAGACGTTCCCCAGCGCCCGGTAGACCGCCAGCCGCTCGGCCGGGGCGAAGCCCTTGGCGGCGATGCCGGCGATCATGCCGGCCATGCCGGCGCCGAGCCAAAGGGTGAAGCCGATGTAGTGCGCAAAGAGCCAGAACCCTCGCATGACCTCTCCTGTCACTCGGTCCCGTGACCTTGCCCGCTGGCCGCCACCTGCGGCACCGGTTTCCTGCCGGCATACCCGCTTTCGACGTCATGCCAGTGCTCGATGCGGTCTTCCCCCTGCTTCCAGCACCAGAAGATCTCGCGGCCGTCGAGCCGGCCGTGGAAGTCCACCAGGCCCGGATCGAACCCCTTGAAGACGCACCCCACTTCCTCGAGCTCCTGGATGAACCCGTTGATCTGGCGCGCCACGGCTTCGATCTCGCCCCGCAGGCGGAGCTGCTCCGGTGACTCGCCCCAGTCGGGCCGGGCCCGGGCGGCGGCGAGCTCGTACTCGTACACCAGCTCGCGCCACCGGGGATAGAGCGCGGTGATGTCGGCCACGATCCGCCGCACGAGCGGCAGGGTGCGGTTGGCCTCGGCGAGCGTGAAGTACCTAGGCACGATCCAGCGCCGCCCGCGTGGCCCGATACCCGGCCTCGATGTACTCCTGGGTCCGCTCGATGGCGAAGGTGGCCTCCCGCTCGGCCACCGGCCGTACCAGCACCAGGCGGGGCCCGTCCGCGGGCCAGGCGCGGATCGACTCCTCGGCGTTGGCGGCCATCGCGATCCGCATCGCCTCGCCGTGCGCCCGCAGCAGAGGCGGGAGAAGACCGCGCGAGCCGGCGGGGGAGGTCCGGGGCGGGGGCTCGTCGAAGCCGGGCCCCACGTGGACCGCCACCACGACGTCGGGCTGAAGGCGGAGGGCCACGCCCAGCGGCAACACCGCCCGCAGGCCCCCGTCGGCGAACCGGCGGGCCCCGATCACGGCGGGCGGATAATAGAGCGGCAGGGCGCAGGTGGCGTAGAGCGCGTCGAGCAGGGGGACGTCTTCCTTGCCGCATTTGCCGAAGAGCACCAGCTCACCCGAGTCGAGATCGGTCGCCGTGACGGTGAGGGGAAGTCTGAGGTCCTGGAACCAGCGGGCGGGGACCAGCCGCGCGATCACGTCCCGGAGGGCGCGCTCGGAGAGAAAGCTCGAGGCGAAGGAGCCCGCCACGATGGCCAGCGGGTCCACCCGGGCGATGTCCTCGGCCCGGATGCCGAGGGCCACGCTGGACACGGCCCGATAGGTGAGGCCCGCCGCGAAGGCGGCGCCGATGACCGCGCCCATCGAGGTCCCCACGATGTGGGCCGGGGCGAGGTTCGCCTCCTCCAGCGCCCGCCAGGCGCCGGCCGCGGCCACGGCCTTGGCCCCGCCGCCCGAAAACACCGCCACCACCCGCGGCCCCGCCGGCGTCACTCTCCCCTCCCCGTCTCGTACCGCATCTCCATCACCCGATTGGTCCGCCGCTGCTGAGCCCGTTCGTAGCGGCGCTTCTCGTCCGCGGTCTCGGGAATGATGGGCGGCACCGCGGTGGGCTTGCCGTGCTCGTCCAGCGCCACGTAGGTGAGGTAGCAGGAGTTGGTGTGCCGCCGGTCGCCGGTGAGCACGTTCTCGGCGATCACCTTGACGCCCACTTCCATCGAGGTGCGGCCCGCGAAGTTGACCCGCGCGAACGCGGTGACCAGCTCCCCCACCCGGATGGGTTCGCGGAAATCCACCTTGTCCACCGACACCGTCACGCACTGGCGCCGGGAGTGGCGGATCGCGGCCACCGCGGCCACCCGGTCCACCAGCGCCAGGATCACGCCGCCGAACACGTTCCCCATGATGTTGGCGTGCTGGGGCATCATCAGTTCCGAGATCACCGCCTCGGATTCGCGGGGATGGCGTCCCTGCATCGTCAGTAATCCACCGGCCGGAGGTAGAACTCGCCGATCGCGGTCTGCGACATCACGGCCACCGTGGGGAGCCGGCGCTTCCAGTGGGTGGACTCGAGCCGCTGGCGCACCAGCGCCACCTCGCGCGGCTCGAAGCCGCGGGCCGCGATTTCCTCGGGGGTGAGCCCCCGCAGGAGATAATAGAGAATCCGGTCGGCTTTGGGATAGGAGATCCCCAGATCCCCCTCGTCGGTCTGCCCGATGACCAGGTCGGCGCTGGCGGGCTTGGAGACGATCACCTCGGGCACGCCCACGTGCCGCGCCAGGGCCCAGACCTGGGTCTTGAAGAGATCGCCCAGCGGGTTCACCGGCGGCGAGTCGTCGGCGTGCCAGGTGAAGTACCCCAGAAGACGCTCCGACTTGTTCCCGGTGCCGAGCGGCAGCGCCTTGAACTTCTGCGACAGGTCGAACAGCACGATCATGCGCTGGCGGGCCATGGCGTTGCCCTTCCGGTGCGGATCGTCGTTCCCCACCTGCGCGAAGTAGGCGTCCACCGAGGGCGTGATGTCCACCGTGAGCGACTGGATGCCGAGCTTGTCGATCACCAGCTGGGCGTGCTCGAGCGATTCCGGCGACGAGGTGCGATAGGGCATGCGGACGCCGATGACGTTCTCGCGCCCCAACGCCTCGGCCGCGAGAAAGGCGGTGAGCGAACTGTCCACACCCCCCGAGAGCCCCACGATCCCCTTGGTGAACTTCCGTCGCACCACCACTTCGTCTTTGAGAAAGCTCACGAGCCAGCGGCGGGCGAGTTCACAGTCCAGCGCCAGCGGGTCGCCTTCTTCCACGCCGGGGCCGAGCACGTGGAGGCGGGAGACGGTGGGCGCGAGGCGGGAGCCGGCGGCGCCGCGGCCGTTCGTGGCCCGGTCGAACTTGACCGCGCGCCGCTTGCGCGCCTCGCCGCCCGCATCCCGCTTCCCGAGCTGTTTCACGAGATGGGGCAGGTTGACCTCGAGGTCCGCCAGCAGGGGCGCCTCGGAACGGGCCCGGGTGATCTCGCCGAGATCGATGTCCGCCGTGACCACCGCCTCCTCGAACAGGGGACCGCGAACCACCACCTCGCCCCAGGGGTTGATGAGGAGCGACCCGCCCGGAAACCCCTTCCCGCCCTCGAACCCCACCAGCGACGCGAAGGCGACGTAGAGCCCGTGCTCCTCGGCGATGGTCCGCAGAATCCGCTCCCAGCGGATCACCGAGGCGGGCAGCTTCAGCCCCTCGGCCGTGGTCCCGGTGCCGCGGGCGGGAGGGGCGCTGGGAACGATGATCAGCTGGGCGCCGTCCAGAGCCGCCAGCGTGGCCGTGATCGAGTGCCAGGCGTCCTCGCAGATGAGAATGGCCGCGCGACCGGGCTTCCCCCCGTCGCCCTCCCACCCCGTATCGAAGGCGCGCACCCCGTCATGCCCGCGCTCGACGAACCGCTCTTCGTCGAAGACGCCGTAGGTGGGGAGAAAGATCTTTCGGTGCACGTGCCGGATCTCGGCCCGGTCGCCGCCCAGCGTGGCGTAGAGGCAGGAGTTGTACAGCCGGTGCTGGAAGACCTCGTAGAAGCCGACCGCCACGTCGAGCGGCGGCGCCCCCGACACCCGGTGGACCGCCTGAAGGTCGCGGAACAGCGTCCCCGCCGTCACCGCGACCTCCCGCACACCTCCCTCGACGAAATAGCCCGAGGTCGAGGTCTCGGGCGTGACGAGCAGGTCTACCTTGGGGTCGAGTCTGGCGATCTGCGCCAGCACTCCCCCCAGCCGCTCGATGTTGGCGGCGTATTCGCCCTTTTCCGGGCGGATCTGGGCCAGGGCGAGCCGGGGCACGCCCGGGAATATAGGGCGGAACGGGGTGGAACG
Organism: Gemmatimonadales bacterium; assembly: GCA_035575475.1. Classification (GTDB taxonomy): domain Bacteria; phylum Gemmatimonadota; class Gemmatimonadetes; order Gemmatimonadales; family GWC2-71-9; genus DATLXT01. The sequence continues at coordinate 4,090 of DATLXT010000262.1, forward strand.
AGACGGAACCGGCCGTTCCGTCTCGCTCCGGTCTAGCGCTGCGGCTGCTCCGCCGGCTTCTCCGGGGGCGGAGGCGGCGGGGGCGGCGGGGGCGGCGGGGGCGGCCGTCGCGGCTCGATCTGGCGGCCGGTATCGCGGTTGGTGTTGCCGTCGCGATCGCGAGGTTCGCGCCCGCGCGGCTCGATCCGGCCCCGGTCGGGGACATCACGAGTGGGTGGCGCGACGGGCTTCTGGAACCGGGTCTCGTCCGACACCGGCCGCGTCCCGGGATCGCGCTCGCGCACCCCGCGCCCCCGGTTCCACCAGGTCTCCTGGTCGGGCCGGGGCCAGGACGGCTCCGCCCACCGGCGCCGGGGCTCCGTGCGGTCGGGATTCTCGAGGATTCGAACGGGCTTGGGCACGAGCAAGTCGATCCGACGCCCCGCGGTTACCACGGTGCCGGGCTCGCGCCGCCGCGGCTCGCGGGGCTTCACGCTGTCGTCCTGAACTTTTCGCTTGAACCCGCGGTCCACCGGGAGTCGAGGCTGCTCGGTGACGATCACCGGCCGTCCCGGGAAGGAGGTGACGAAGCGGAGACCGCGGCACCCGTAAGGCCCGTAGAACCCCGCGCCGCGCCAGTAGGGCCCGTACCACCGATCCCAGAGCGGGAGGGACCAGAACCACCCGCCGTAGGCCGCCCAGGGGTCGTTGATGGTGTAGCCGAAACAGGCGGCGCTCGAGAGGTAGCCCGCACGGTAGCCCAAGATGTGCGAGGAGACGAAATAGGTGGCGAGGTCGTACTCGAACGAACCTCCGCCCGTCACCTCGCGGGCGAGCTCCAGGAGCGCCTCGAGGTGGTCCGCGCCGGCGTAACGGAACCCGGCCAGCTCCTGAGACCACTCGCGCCGCCCGAAGCTGAAGGCGCTGAAGTCAAAGGGGCGCTCGGCCAAAACGGCGATCACCGTGCCTTCACCGTCCGGCTCGAAGACGCGGACGGCTTCACCGCCCCAGCGACCCCAGAGCCGGATGGTCTTCTCTCCCTCGACCCGCGCCGACCGGTCCGGCGTGACCGGGAAGAGGACGTACATGCCGCCCCGGGTGTCCACCCGGAACACGGCGAGATACCCGTCGCGCTGGGGCTCGACGTAAATGCGCAGTACGTCGCCCGGGCGGACGAGATAGGAAGGGAAAACCGTGAGCCGGACGGCGGGCTGGACGGAACCGGCCTGCAAGGCGAGCAGAGCGACGACAGATGCGACCATCAGGACCCCCTGGGACGCGGGCCTCGAGGCAGTATACCCCACGGGGGGAGGGAGTGCCAGGTGCGCCGGTGCATGGGACACGACCTGCGGTGTGGCGCGGGCGCGACAGTCCGGATCGCCCCCGGGGGTCGCAGGCTAAGAGCCGGCGCTCGGCAAATCGCGGCCGCCGCCGGTCGCAGGCTAAGAGCCGGCGCTCGGC
>DATLXT010000263.1:0-3559 GCA_035575475.1 Gemmatimonadales bacterium
CACCAGCTCCACCGCCTCACCCACGTAGGCCACGTCGCTGGGCACCTCGAGGACCAGTTCCAGCTCCGGCCCTTGGCGCCCGCCGCCCCGGCGGACGACCAGCTCCAGCGCTCGGGACACCGGCTAGAAGGCGGCGAGCGCCTCCTCCGGCGTCCGGGCGATGGTGAACAGGGTGTCGAGCTTGGTCAGCTCGAAGAGGGTCTGGAGGTCCTCGTTGAGCCCGGCGAGCCGGAGCTCGCCGCCCTGTTCGCGAATCTTCTTGGAAAGGGACACCAGCACGCCCAGCCCGGAGGAGTCGATGTAGCCGGTCTTGGAGAAGTCGATGACGAACTTCCTGGCGCCGCCGTCCAGCGCGTCGAGGACCTTCTGCTTCAGCTCCTGGCGATTGCCGACGATGAGCTGGCCCTCCACGCCCACGACCACCACGCCCTGTTTTTGCTTGGTCAACGTGAAGCTCATGGGGTCCCCCGTTGGAGCACCGCGACCGCCGCCGTTTCCACAATATCGTCGGCCGTGGCGCCGCGGGACAAATCCGCCACGGGCCGGGCCAGGCCCTGGAGCACCGGGCCCAACGCGGTCCAGCCGCCCAGGCGCTGCACCAGTTTGTAGGCGATGTTGCCGCTGTCAAGGTCGGGAAACACCAGCACGTTGGCGCGCCCGGCCACGGGCGAGCCCGGCACCTTGCGGCGCCCCACCTCGGCCACCAGGGCGGCGTCGCCCTGTACCTCCCCGTCGAAGGCGAAGTCCGGGCCCAGGCGCTCCAGGCAGGCCACGGCTTCCCGCACCCGCTCCACCCGCGGGCCGGTCGCGCTGCCTTTGGTACTGTACGAGAGGAAGGCCACCACCGGCTCGTCCCCCACGATGCGGCGCCGGTCCCGCGCCGCGGCCAGCGCGATCTCGGCGAGCTGCGCGGGCGTCGGGTCGGGCACCACGGCGCAGTCGGTGAAGGTGAGCACGCGGCGCCCCCGGATCATGTAGAACGCGCTGGACACGGTGGTGATCCCGGGCGCCAGGCCCACGGTCCAGAGCGCCGCGCGCACCACGTCGCCGGTGGGCCGGGTGGCGCCCGCGGTCATCACGTCGGCCGCGCCGGCGGCCACCAGCGCGGCGCCCAGCACCAGCGGGTCCTCCAGCGCCGCTTCGGCCGCGCGCGCGTCGGGGAAGCGGTCGGGGCGGCGAGCGCGGAGCAGCTCGACCAGGTCGGGGCGCGGGGCCCGGGGTCCGGGGCGCGGGGACAGCACGACGGTCTCGAGCCCCAGGGCGCGCAGGCGCCGCGCGGCCCTGCGGACCCGCGGATCCTGGCCCTCCGGCAACACGATTCGCGCCCCGGCCCGGCGTGCCCGCCCGAGCAGGCGGCGCCGGAAGCTCACGGCGCGAATTTCTGGCGCAGCGCGGCGGCCACCGCCGGGTGGACCAGCTGGGACACGTCGCCGCCGAAGCGGGCCACCTCGCGCACCAGGCTGGAGCTCAGGTAGGTGAGATCGAAGGCCGGCACCAGAAACACGGTCTCCAGTTTGGGCTCGAGCTGGCGGTTCATCAGGGCCATCTGGAACTCGTACTCGAAATCCGACACCGCGCGGAGCCCCCGGACGATCACACTGGCGCCCACCCGCCGCGCGAAGTCCACCAGCAGGCCGTCGAAGGTCCGCACCTCGACCGCGGGGTGCCGGATGACCTCCTGGAGCAGGGCCACGCGCTCTTCGGTGGTGAAGAGCGGCTGCTTGGCCACGTTCACCGCCACCGCCACGATCACCCGGTCCACGAACGCCAGGGAGCGGAGGATCAGGTCCGCGTGCCCGTTGGTCACCGGGTCGAAGGACCCGGGGTACACGCCCAGCCGGCTCACGGCGCGTAGATGAACGTCACGGCGGTGTCGCCGTAGCGCCGGGTGTCGTCCCCGGGGATGGGGTGATCGGCGGGGTGCTCGATCGCCAAGATGCGGGCGAAGGGCGTGACCCGAAACAGGGCCACCAGTCGCGCCGCGGCGTCCCCCGTATAGGGCGGGTCGGCGAAGGCCACGTCGTACTGTCCCGGCTGGAGCCGTTCGGCGAACTTGAGCGCGTCCACCCGATGAATGGTGGCCCGCTGCTCGACCTTGAGGGCTTTGATGTTGGCCTTGAGCGCGGCCAGGGCGGCGCGTCTCACCTCGACGAAGTCCGCCGTGGCCGCGCCCCGCGAGAGGGCTTCGAGCCCCAGCGCGCCCGACCCCGCGAACAGGTCGAGCACCCGGGCCCCCCGGATGGAGCGCTGGAGGATGTTGAACCACGCCTCCCGCACCCGGCTCGCCGTGGGGCGGGTCTTGTCGCCCGCGGGCGTCCGGAGTCGCCGTCCCTTGAACTCGCCCGCGATGATCTGGATCAGTAGCGCCTCCCGCCCTGGCTAGGCCGCCTGCTCGCCCCCGCCGCTCGGGTTCATCGCCGCCACCCGCGCCTGGAGCGTCACCCGACCCTGCCACTCGTCCCGCTCCAGCCGGAACGCCACGTCCAGCGGCCGCTCCAACCAGGTGGGGGGCACCAGGTCCGCCCAGCGGAACCCGATGGCGGGCAGGAGGCCGGACCCGTCGTCCAGCGTGAAGCGCAGGTGGTGCTCCCCCACGCGCCGCGCGCCCACGGCCCGCGCGTTCCGAACCCCGAAGACCGGGGCCGGGTTCCCCGGGCCGCAGGGCTCGAGGTAGCGCATCAGTCGCTCCAGCTCCTCGGAGACCAGAGCCAGCGGGAGCTCCAGGTCCACCCGCTGGGCCGGCACCAGGTCGTCGGGCGCCAGAAGCTCGCGCGACACGCCCAGAAACGCAACCCGGAACTCCTCGAAGCGGTGGCGCCGGATGGTGAGGCCCGCGGCCATGGTGTGGCCCCCGTACTTCTCGAGCAGGTCTCCCCGCCCCGCCCCCCCCGCCACCCGATGCAGCGCCGCGTGCAGGTCGAACTCCGGAATGCTGCGCCCCGAGCCCCGTCCCAGGTCGCCCTCCCAGGCGATGAGCAACGTGGGCCGCCCGTAACGCTCCACGAGGCGCGAGGCCACGATGCCGATCACCCCGGGGTGCCACCCGTCCGCCCCGAGCACCACCGCGTGGTCCTCCGGCCGCAGGCTGGCCTCGGCCAGCTCGATGGCCTGGTCGAGAATCCGCTGGTCCAGCTCCTGGCGCCGGGCGTTCAGGGTCTCGAGCTGGCGGGCCAGCGCGGCGGCCTCCCGGGGGTCGTCGCTCAGGAGAAGCCGCAGCCCGTCCCGGGCGTCGCCGATCCGGCCCGCGGCATTCAGCCGCGGCGCCAGAATGAAGCCCACGTGGCCGGCCCGGAGCGGGCGACCGGCCAGCCCCGCGGCCTCGACCAGCGCGCGCAGGCCGGTCCAGCGCGAGTCCGCCAGCATCTTGAGCCCGTGGCGCACCAGGATCCGGTTCTCCCCGGTGAGCGGCACCACGTCGGCCACCGTGGCCAGCGCCACCAGGTCGAGAAAGTGGAGCGGGAGGTGGGGCGAGGCCCCCAGCTCCCGGGCCAGCGCCTGGGCCAGCTTGAAGGCCACGCCGGTGCCGCAGAGGTCCTTATCTTCGGAGGGGCAGTCGGGG
>DATLXT010000264.1:0-13441 GCA_035575475.1 Gemmatimonadales bacterium
TTCGATGGCGAACCGGTTTTCCCGCCGCTCCACGTCCGGCCACCCGCCGATCACCAGCGGAGCGCCGCGTCGGGTCTCGAACAACGCCTCCATGGCGGCGAGCTTGGCCGGTTGATGACGCGCCACGTAGCGGGCCGAGAGGTCGCCGGAGAGGGGCTGGAGGACGGCCGCGGGCGCGCCCACCAGCAGCCCGATCGCCAGGGCCCGCCGGTGGAACACGCTGGTCCGGTCCCGGAGCAGGAGGAACGCGTGGATCCCGGCGACCGCGAACCCGGTGGCCACGTAGGCCGCGAGCGTCATGTGAATCGTCTCGGAGAGGCTCGCCGGGTTGAGCATCGCGGCGAGGGGATCCACGTTCACCGGCCGCCCGTCCCGGAGCTCGAAGCCGGTGGGGGCGTTCATCCAGGCGTTGGCGATGACGACGAAGATCCCCGAGAGCGCCCCGCTCACCGCCACCAGCACCCCGGCCCCGAGGTGCATCCGGGGCGACACCCGGTTCCAGCCGTAGAGGTAGACGCCCAGAAAGATCGCCTCGGTGAAGAAGGCGAAGCCCTCGAGCGAGAACGGCATCCCGATGATGGGACCGGCGAACTCCATGAACCGGGGCCAGAGCAGTCCCAGCTCGAACGACAGCACGGTGCCCGAGACCGCCCCCACGGCGAAGAGGATCGCGGTGCCCCGAGCCCAGCGCCGGGCCAGCTCGAGATAGACGGGATCGCCGGTCCTCTGCCAGCGCCGCTCGGCCACCACCATGAGGACGGGCATGCCGATGCCCACCACCGCGAAGACGATGTGGAAGGCGAGCGAGATGCCCATTTGGGCCCGGGCGGCGAGGAGATCGCTCATCACCGAAAGGCGGGTGCCTGGTTCGTGGTCAGTGGTGCGTGGTTACTTACGGTGCCTGACCGCGATCCGCAACCGGCGGGGCGCGCGGCGGGGCCGTCCCGCACCCGGCACCACGTTCCGCTGGGGTCGCGACATCCGTAGATTCCCGAACTCCATGCCCACCTTGCGCGCGCTGCTCGACGACGGCCGGGTCCACGTCTTCGACGGGGCCATGGGGACGATGCTCTACGCCCGGGGTTTCTTCCTCAACGTCTGCTACGACGAGCTGTCCTTGAAGCAGCCCAAGCTGGTGCGGGAAGTGCACGAGGCCTACGTGCGGGCGGGCGCGGAGATCCTCGAGACCAACACCTTCGGGGCCAACCCCATCAAGCTGGGGAGCTTCGGCCTGGCCGACGACACCGAGAAGATCAACCGGGCGGCGGCCGAGCTGGCCCGCCAGGCCGCCGGCGCGGGGGTGAGCGTGGTGGGGGCCATCGGGCCGCTGGGGATCCGGATCGAGCCCTTTGGCCCTACGGCGCGCGAGGAAGCGCGAGCGTTCTTCCGCCGCCAGGTGGACGGCCTGCTGGCGGGCGGGGTGGACGGGTTCGTCCTGGAGACCTTCAGCGACCTGGACGAAATCCACGAGGCCCTCCAGGCGGTGCGCCAAGCCTGCGACCTGCCGGCCGTCTGCCAGATGACCATCGGCACGGACGGGCTCACCCACTACGGCACCGCGCCCGAGGTCTTCGCCGCCCGGCTCGCCGAGTGGGGTGCCGACGCGGTGGGGGTGAACTGTTCGGTAGGGCCTGCGGGCGTGCTCGAAGCGGTCGAGAAGATGGCGCGGGCCACCGACCGTCCCATTTCGGCCCAGCCCAACGCCGGGCTCCCCAAGGACGTGGGGGACCGAAAGATCTATCTGGCGTCGCCCGAGTACATGGCGAGCTATGCCCGCCGCATGATCGAAGCGGGCGCCCGCTTCGTGGGCGGCTGCTGCGGCACCACCCCCGAGCACATCAAAAAGATCCGCGATTACGTGGCGAGCATCGCGCCGCGCCACCCTCCGGTGGTGGTCCCGCGGGCGCAGGTCGCCGCGCCCGCCGGTGTCGAGGCCGTCCCGCTCGCCGTCCGATCCGCGTGGGGCGCCAAGCTGGCGCGCGGGGAGCTCGTGACCTCGGTCGAGATCGTCCCGCCCAAGGGCGTGGATCCCGCCCCGATGCTCGAGCAGTGCCGGGCACTCAAGGCCGCCGGCGTGGACGCGGTCAACGTCCCGGACGGCCCCCGGGCGCAGAGCCGGATGGGCGTCCTGCCCTCGGCGATCCTGATCGAGCGCGAGGTCGGGATCGAGACGGTCATCCATTACTGCTGCCGCGACCGCAACCTGCTGGGCATGCTGTCCGACATCCTGGGCGCCCATGCCGCGGGGTTGCGGAACATCCTGATCATCACCGGCGACCCGCCCAAGATGGGGCCGTACCCCGAGGCGACGGCGGTCTTCGACATCGACTCGATCGGCCTCACCAACCTGGTCTATCGGCTGAACCACGGCCTCGATCCCGGCGGCAACCCGATCGGGGCGCCCACCCGCTGGGTGATCGGCGTGGGGGTGAACCCCGGGGCCGTGGACCTGGACCGCGAGCTGTCGCGGTTCCACTGGAAGGTGGACGCCGGCGCCGAGTTCGCGGTGACCCAGCCGGTGTTCGACGTGGGGCAGCTCGAGAGCTTTCTGCGGCGGGTCGAGCCGTACCGCATCCCGATCGTGGCGGGGATCTGGCCGCTGGTCTCTCTCCGGAACGCCGAGTTCCTCGCCAACGAAGTTCCGGGCGTCGTGGTCCCGGCCGAGGTGCTGGACCGGATGCGCCGGGCGCAGGACAAGGGCAAGGAAGCGGCGCTGGCCGAGGGGGTGTGCATCGCCCGGGAGATGTTCCAGCGGGTGAAGGCGATGGTGCAGGGGATCCAGGTGAGCGCGCCCTTCGGGCGGGTGGAAGTGGCGCTGGAGGTGTTTCGGTAGGGCGCGGGCGTGACCTGTTCCCGCGCGGCAAAGCCCCTATCTTGGAGCGCTCGCGCGACCGACCCCTGGCGAAAGGAGCCCGCGCCGATGACTCAGCCTCCGCCCCAGCCGCCGGCACCACCCCGGCCCACCCCTCCCCCGCCGCGGAGCATGGGCGACGAGAACGCGGGCCGGGCCCTGTTCGGGGGCGCCGTCGCCGCCCTCGTGGGCGCGCTGATCTGGACCGCCGTCGTCAAGCTCACCAACTACGAGGTGGGATGGGTGGCCTGGGGTATCGGCGCGCTGGTGGGCCTGACGATGGCCAAGATGACGCCGGCGCGGAGCGGAACCCTGGGCGTTTACGCCGCCCTGCTCGCGGCCCTGGGGCTGGCGACGGGCAAGGTGATGCAGCTCAAGGCCACGGCCTCGAGCGCTCACCAGGAGATCGTCGCGGATCAGGAAGCCCTCACCCACGCGTTCCTGCTCGACATGAGGACCGGGGAGTCCTTCTCGCCCGAGGTCAACGCCGAGCTGGCACAGCTCGGCCCCCGGGACACCGTCCCGGACCTCTTGTGGGGTAGTATGATGGCGGAGGCCCGCCAGCGCATGGACGGCGCTCCACCTCAGGAGCGGGAGCGGGTGGCCCGGGCCATGGTCACCCAGATCGTCGGAGGCATGAGCATCACCGAGCAGTTCATGGCGACGTTGAGCCTCTTCGACGCTCTGTGGTTCTTCCTCGCCCTGGGCACGGCCTGGAAGTTCATGAAGGGAGACTAGCGATGCGGAGGCTTGGACTGGGACTGGGCGCCGTCCTCCTCGCGGGCGGCGCGGGCGTTGCCGCGGCCCAGCAGCCCGCGGCCGCGGAGCCGCTGGCGGTGGGCTCGGCCGCGCCCGATTTCGCGTTACCGGGCGCCACCCGCTACGGCGTGCTCCGGGAGCCGGTGCGGCTGAGCGACTTCAAGGGCAAGACCGTGGTTCTGGCATTCTTTTTCCGGGCGCGAACCCGAGGCTGAACCATCCAGATGCAGGCGTACCGTGATCAGTACGCCCAACTGTTCAAGAACGGCCGCGGTGTGGTCCTCATCGCCATCAGCGCGGACCCCGACACGGCGCTGGCCTCCTGGGCCCGCGACCTCGAGGCCCCGTACCTCTTCGCGAGCGACACCGGCACCGCGGTGGGCCGCCTGTACGGTGCGCTGGCCAGCCGCCCGGGCCTGACCAACCGCAACCTCTTCGTGGTGGGCCCCGACGGGCGGATCGCCTATCGGGCGGTGCCGTTCCGGGAGATCGACCCGGCGGCGTATACCGAGCTGGGGGCGGCGATCGAGAAGCTGGTGCCGGCGGATACGGCTCGGGGAGGTTAGGGGGCCACCGCCCTCCCCAGCGCCGCCATCACATCCTGACCCGCGCCCGCGCCGGTGTAAACCACCTTCCCGGCGGCGTCCAGTACCACCACGTAGGAGGTCGTCGGCGCCTGGAAGGTCCGCACCGCCCGGCCCTCACCGTCCCACAGGATGGTGAAGGGCATCGGGTGCCGTTCCAGGTGACGGCGGATGGAGCGGGGCGACTGATTGACTCCCACGGCGATGACCACGAAGTCCACCCGATCGGCGAACCGGGCGTGGGCCCGTTCCAGCGCCGGGAACAGAGCCTCGCACTGCGGGCACCAGGTGGCCCAGAACTCGAACAGCACCGGCTTCTTCCCCACCCACTGTCCCAGATCCACCGGCCGGCCATCCAGATCCTCGATGGTCACCGCGGGAGGCGTCGTCCCGAGCGCGAGGCCGATCCCGTCCTGCGCCGCGCCCCGTCCCGATGCGACCGTCACGAGCATCGCCGCGGTTGCGACCGCGCACCACGCGCCGCGCGTTTTCACAGCACCCTCCCCATCTGCACGAAGTAGTACTCGGCCATCAAGAGCAGGACGACGCCCGAGGCTTTTTTGATCCGCACCATCCAGGGGCCGGCCGCGGGCAGGGCGGCCAGGGTCCCGGAAAAGATGCCCACGGCCACAAGCAGGGCCGTCATCCCGAGGGAGAAGATGAACAGGTACACAAAGCCCAGCACGGCACTCTGGGTGGTGGCCACCCAGGTGAGCACGGCGGCGAACGCCGGCGCGCCGCAGGGGGCGGCCACGATGCCCGAGGTCGCGCCGAGCAGGAAGACGGCGGGGTAGGACCCGCCGCCCAGCCGCCCGGCCCAGGCGCCGAGCCGCTGGGGGATTCGAACCGGAATCACCTCGAGCATCGCGAGCCCGAAGACGAGCAGGAGATTGCCGACGGCGAACCGTGCCCAGGGGCTCGACGCCACGGTCCCGAACAGCTGGCCGGTGAGGCCGGCCAGGAGGCCGAGCAGGGCGTAGAAGAGCGCGAGCCCGGCGGCGTAGGTGAGCGTGAGGCCGACGGTACGGCGACGGGACGAACTCCCCGCCGAACTGCCGCTGATCACGCCCAGGGTGATGGGGATCATGGGGTAAATGCAGGGATTGAGACTGGTGAGCACTCCGGCGCCGAACAGTAGCCCCACCGCCAGCAGGGGCGCCTGTTGGAGGGCATCGGAGAGACCGGAGAAGCTCGACAGAGCCGCGTTCACGCCATGACAATAACACCGCCCGCCCCCGAAACGGTCCCAGGCCGCCCGCCGGCCCTCGACGCCCACTTCGACCCGGTGCCCGCTGCACGTTAGTTTCGGTGTGGGACCCTCAGCGGAGACACCATGCCGAGCGCGCTCCTCGCGGGGGCGACCGGCCTCGTCGGCGGGCACCTGCTCCGCCTCCTGCTCGAGCACCCGCGGTACGAGCGCGTCACCGCGCTGGTCCGGCGAGGCCTGCCGGTCAGTCACCGGAAACTGCTCCAGCGCGAGGTGAGCTTCGACCAGCTCGCCGAGCTGGGGAGCGTGCCGCGCGCGGACGACGTGTTCTGTTGCCTGGGGACCACGATGAGCAAGGCAGGGTCCCGGGAAGCCTTTCGCCGGGTGGATTACACCTACGTCGTGGAGCTGGCCCGCCTCGCCTCGGAACAGCATGCCCGCCAGTTCCTGCTGGTGAGCGCTCTGGGGGCCGACCCGGCGTCGCGGGTGTTCTACCAGCGGGTGAAGGGCGAAGCCGAGGAAGCGGTAAGACACCTGCGGTTCAGCGCCGTCCACATCTTTCGCCCCTCGCTCCTCGTGGGCCGGCGCAACGAGTTCCGGCCTGCCGAGCGGGTGGGGATCGCGGTGGCTCGCCTGATCTCGCCCGTGCTGGTGGGCTCCCTGCGCCGCTACCGTCCCATTGACGCCGCCACGGTGGCCCGGGCCATGATCCGGGTGGCCCTGGATGGGAGCCGCGGCGTCCACGTCTTCGGCTCGGACCGAATTCAGGAGCTGGGCGTAGAATCCTGACGGGCCGGCTGAAGCCCTGAGCGCCATGCGGAGCCGCCGACCACCTTCTGAGCATGGACCGGATCTCATGCGCACACTGATCCTTCTCGCAGGACTCACCCCGGCCGCCCTGGCGGCCCAGACCGTTCCCCCCAAGCCCGCCCCGGTTCCGGACCGGTGGGTGGCCCTCATCGGAGCCTACGGCTCCGGGGGCGACACTCTGCTGGTGTACGAAGCCGAGGGGCAGCTCCGAACCCGCCTGGCGGGGGCTCCCCGGTACCCCTTGGTCGAGCTGGCCGACACGGCGTTCCTGGTGGCGATGGGCGGGGAGCGGCTGATCTTCCGCCGCGACACGACGGGACGGGTGCGGGAAGCGGAGCTGGCCGGGTCGGCCTACCTTCGCCTGACCCCGGGACCCGAGGAGCGCGGCCAGCTCCGGGTGACCCCGGTGCGGCCGGTGGACTCGCTCCTCGTCGCCGCGCGCGCCGCAACGCCGCCGCGCGCGGCGGGGAGGTTCCGGGAGCCCGACCTGGTGGACCTCGCCACGCTCGACTCCACCATCCGGCTGGACATCCGGTATGCCACCCCCGACAACTTCCTCGGCACGGTGTTCTACGGCTCACCACGGGCGTTTCTGCAGCGTCCGGCCGCCGAGGCGCTGGTGCGGGCGCACCGCAAGCTCCGGGCCCAGGGGTACGGCCTGCTGATCCACGACGCCTACCGGCCCTGGTACGTCACCAAGGTCTTCTGGGACGCGACGCCCGATTCCCTGCACTGGCTGGTGGCCGATCCGGCGGAGGGATCGCGCCACAACCGTGGCTGTGCGGTGGACCTGACCCTCTACGACCTCGCGACCGGCCGACCGATCGAGATGGTGGGGACCTACGACGAAGCCTCGCCCCGCTCGGGCGCGAACTACCCCGGCGGCACCTCGCTCCAGCGCTGGCATCGGGACCTGTTACGGCGGGCGATGGAGGCGGAAGGGTTCGCGGTGTACCCCGCCGAGTGGTGGCATTTCGATTACCGGGAGTGGCGCGCCTACCCCGTGCTGAACGTCGCCTTGGAGGATCTGGGCCCGCGGTGAACCGCCGCGACTTCGCGCGCCTGGTTGCCGGCGCCGCAGCCGGGTTGGGGATGCGGTCGCCGACCCAGGGCCCGCTCCCGACCCGCCCGCTGGGCCGCACCGGACTCGACGTGCCGATTCTGAGTTTGGGCGGGAGTCACGTGGGCAGTGCAGGCTCCGAGGCGGTGGCGCGCCGCTTGGTCGAGACGGCCTACGCCGAGGGGATTCGCTTCTTCGACACGGCCGAGAGCTACCAGGCGGGAAGGTCCGAGCGCTGGATCGGTCTGGCGCTGCGCGATGTGCGGCAGTCGGTATGGTTGATGAGCAAGACCTTCGCCTTCCCCGAGCGCACGGCGGAGAGCGCCCGGCGGCACCTCGAGGGGAGCCTCGAGCGCCTGAGGACCGATTACCTCGACTTCTGGCAGCTTCACAGCATTCGCAGCGTGGCCGACGTGGACCGGGCTTTCGGCCCGGGCGGCGCCATGGAGTACCTCCTCGAAGCCAGAGCCCGGAATCTGGTGCGGTACATCGGGGTCACAGGGCACGCCCGGCCCGCGGCTCATCTGCGAGCACTCCAATACTGGGACCGCGGCATCCGGTTCGAGGTGATGCAGCTTCCCCTCAACCCGGTAGACTATCACCAGCGGAGCTTCCAGCGCGAGGTGCTTCCGGAGCTGGTCGAGCGGGGAATCGGCGTGATCGCGATGAAGACCTCGGCGGACGGGCGGCTGGTTCGCGACCGGCTGTGCACCGCCGCCGAGTGCCTGCGCTACGTGTGGTCCTTACCCGTGGCCCTCGCGGTGGTGGGGATGGAGCGCCCGGCGCTGGTGCGGGAGAACGCGCGCTTGGCGCGAGAGTTCCAGCCGATGGCGGCGGGCGAGCTGGATGCGCTACGCGCCCGGATCGCGCCGCGGGCCCGGCTGGCGCTGGAGTGGTACAAGCGTTGAGCCCCCAGCGCTCACCCGTCAGCGGGCCGCTGGCTCGAGGCCGACAGTCGCCACCGCGCTCGGCTCGTAGGGACACAGGGGATCCTCGTGCAGCGGATCGCCCGTGGCTGCGAAGGCCCGGGCCCGGGACCCCCCGCAGACGTACCGAAACTCGCACCGGCCGCAGCGGCCGCGGAACTCCTCGGGGCGGCGGAGCGACTGGAAGAGCGGCGACTCGCGGTAGATCGTGACCGAATCCTCGGCTCGGGCGCTCCCCGCCGCCAGTTCGAGGAACCCCGAGGGGTGGATCGTGCCGGTGTGCGAGATGAACATCACCCCGTTGCCGTCGCGGATCCCGGCGCCGTGGCCCCCGCGCAGGCCCAGCTCGAGCGAGACGCGCCGGAAGAACGGGGCCTCGGTGGTGGTGACGACGGGCCCGCCCCGGCGACCCAGTCCCGCCGCCCAGTGCAGCAGCTCCTCGGCCTCGAACGGCGTGATCGGTTCCAGCACGGTGCCCCGCCCCACCGACACCAAAAAGAACAGGCTCCAGCGTGCCGCCCCCAGCTCCGCCACCCGAGCGTGTACGGCCGGGAGGTCGTCGAGCGTGGCCCGGGCGACCAGGGTGTTGACCTGGAACGGCAGGCCCACCTCCCGCGCTACCCGGGCCGCCTCGATGGTCCGGCGGAAGGTGCCGGGCACGCCCCGGAAGGCATCGTGCCGCTCGGGGGTTGAACCGTCGAGCGAGAGCGAGATCGCTTCGACCTGCGCCTGCTTCATCACACGAACGGCGTCGCCCGTGAGGAGGGGCGTCCCGCTGGGCGCCAGGGACACCCCGAAGCCCAGCTGGCGCGCCCGGCGGATCAGGAACAGAAGGTCGGGTCGCTTCAGCGGATCGCCCCCGGTGAAGACGATCTTGGGCAGCGGGTCCCCGAACCCGGTCAGCCGCTCCAGCACCAGGACGCTCTCGGCTGTCGTCAGCTCGGCCGGGTCGCGGTGACAGACGGCGAGGGCGCGGCAGTGCCGGCAGGCGAGGTCACAGGCCCGGGTGAGCTCCCAGTAGACCCGAAGGGGCGCCCGATCGTAGACGAACCGCGCGGGACGGTGGGCGGGCATGCCATTCATGCTCGGGGGAGCGCGATGAAGGGCTCGTGAAGCGCGCGTGAAGCGGTATCTTGCCGGGTCATGAACGCCACCACCGGTCTCCTGCTCGCGCTCGCCCTTCCTGCCTTCTGCCTTCCCGCCGCGGCCCAAGACCGGGAGGCCGAGCCCCTGCCCCGCGGTGACCTGTTCCACCCCCTCCTGGCGGATCCCAAACAGCCGCGGTTCTTCGCGTCCTTCCTCTGGGTGGATGGCCCGCGCTTGAACACCCAGGTCTCGGCGGTGGGACTGGGTGAGAACATCGGGTTGGTGCGAGGTCGGGACGGCCGCTGGCAGCTGAGCGTGGCCGCCGGCGTCTTCTCGCAGTTCAATCTGCGCACCGAGTCGAACGATCTCTTGAACACCGACTTCATCATCGGCATTCCCTTCTCCGCGCGGTGGAACGGGACCTCGACCCGGGTCCGGGTCTACCACCAGAGCTCGCACCTGGGCGACGAGTTCATTCTCAACACCCGGCCCGAGCGGGTGAACCTCAGCTTCGAGTCGGTCGAGCTTCTGGTCGCGCGCGAGCTGGGCAACTGGCGCCTCTACGCCGGCGGCGAGTACATCGTGCGGCATGAGCCTGCCGATCTCGACCCGGGCCTGTTCCACGCCGGCCTGGAATACCGGCACTCGGGCCCGCTGTTGCGCCTCGGGCGGTTGGGATCGGGCCGCGTCATCGCCGCGCTGGACGCCAAGTCCATCGGGGAGCGCAAATGGCAGGTGGGGTGGAGTTTCCGGGCGGGCGTCGAGTTCGGCCCGGCGCGGCAGGGACTCATCCTGGGGCGGAGTTGGAGCGTGGGGGTCGAGGCGTATGATGGGCCGGCGCCGTACGGGCAGTTTTATCGGGAGAACGTGTCGGTGGTGGGAGTGGGGCTGCACCTGACACTCTAACCGCGACCAGGCATCCGGGAGCGTTCCGATGGCTGACCCTTCGCTCCGCCTCGACCGCTGGCTGTGGGCGGCGCGTTTCTTCAAGACGCGCACGCTGGCGGCGGCCGCGGTCTCGGGCGGCAAGGTACGCGTGAACGGCGAGCGCGCCAAGCCGGCCAGGGCGGTCCGCGTGGGCGACCGCCTCAGCATCCGGGTCGGACCCTACGTGTATGACGTGGAGGTCCGGGCGCTGGCGGATCGCCGGGGCCCGGGCCGATTGGCGAGCACCCTCTACGCCGAGACGCCGGCGAGCCAGGCCGCGCGGCGGGAACTCGCCGAGCAGCTGCGGATCGCCCCCTCGATTCGCTACCAGGGCAAGGGCCGGCCCACCAAGAAGGACCGCCGGCGGATGGAGCGGCTCAAAGGCCGTTCCGACAGCGGATAACTGACGGCCTCCCGCTGACGGCCTTAGATTGCCCCCATGCCCACAGCCCAGACCATCCCGCCACTCACCCGACTCTCCGAAGAAGAGCAGATGTTCCGCGACGCGGTGCGGGAGTTCGCCGTTCGGGAGGTGCGGCCGCGGGTGGCCGAGATGGAGCGGCAGGGGGCGCTGGACCCCACGCTGATCGCCCAGTTCTTCGACCTGGGCCTCATGGGCATCGAGATCCCCGAGGACCTGGGGGGCGCGGGCGGCGGGCTCTTCATGACCGTCCTGGCGGTCGAGGAGCTCTCGGCGGTGGACGCTTCGGCCGCGATCTTCGTGGACGTCCAGAACACCCTGGTGATCGAGCCGTTGCTCAACTGGGGCACGGACGATCAGCGCCGGCGCTACTTCCCCCGGCTCGCCCAGGACCTGGTGGGCGCCTACGCCCTCTCCGAGCCCGGGTCGGGGTCGGACGCCTTCGGGCTGGCGACCCGGGCCACCCGGCGCGGCGACCGCTGGGTGCTGGATGGCCGCAAGCTCTGGATCACCAACGGCGCCGAGGCGGGGTTGTATCTCGTTTTCGCCAACGTGGACTTCTCCAAGGGGTACAAAGGCATCACCGCCTTCCTGGTCGAGCGCGGGTTCCCCGGCTTCAGCGTGGGCAAGAAGGAAGACAAGCTCGGCATCCGGGCGTCGAGCACCACCGAGCTGATTCTGGACGGCTGCGAGGTGCCGGACGAGAACGTGGTCGGGGACGTGGGGAAGGGGTACAGAGTGGCGATCGAAACGCTGAACACCGGCCGCATCGGGATCGGGGCGCAGATGATCGGCGTGGCGCGGGGAGCGCTCGAAGCGGCGCTGGCGTACGTGAAAGAGCGCAAGCAGTTCGGCAAGCCGATCGCCGAGTTCCAGGGAGTGCAGTTCCAGCTGGCGCAGGCCGCGACCGAGCTCGAGGCGGCCCGGCTGCTCGTCTACAACGCCGCCCGGTTGCGGGACGCGGGTGAGGAGTACACGCTCAACGCGGCGCAGGCCAAGCTCTTCGCCTCGCAGATGGCCGAGCGGGTGACGTCGCTCTGCGTGGAGCTCTTCGGCGGGTACGGGTACACCAAGGAGTACCCGGTCGAGAAGTTCTACCGCGATGCCAAGATCGGGACGATCTACGAGGGGACGAGCAACATGCAGCTCAATACCATCGCGAAGCTGATGCTGAAGGAAGGGCGGTGAAGGACCGGCGTGTAAGCTGGATCACGTCGGGCCCCCGACCGCCGCGGCATATTGGCAGCCGGGTCTGCGGGGGGTGCACATGTTGCGACGACTGATGCTGCTGACGGCGGCGGCGGCCCTGGTCGGGGGCCTGCCGCTCGGGGCCCAGGGCAAGGGGCCGAAGAAGTACAGGGTCTCCAACGACCGCGCCACCGTGGTCGTGCGTGAGGTCTTGGGCAAGCACGGGTTCGTGGTGATCAAGGTCGAAGACAAGGGTCCCGACCGGATCGTCTACTATCGGGCGGGGAATCAGGGACGCGGGCGGGGGCTGGGGCCGCCGCGGAGGTTGGTCATCCGGCGGGTGGAGCGGGAGATCGTCTTCCTGGACGTGCCCGATGCGATCCTGGTGGACATTGACGTGCGGTTGAGGCTGTGACCGGGCGGCGCGGCGCCTTCCCTCGGCGCCCCCCGCCGACGAAGTTCCGCCGTCATGAAAACCGCTTCCCGCACCCACTCCTTCACCGAATCCGTCATCCGGGCCATGACCCGGCTCGCCCACGAGCACAACGCCATCAACCTGGCGCAGGGATTCCCCAACTTCCCCTGCCCCCAGGCGCTCAAAGACGCCGCCGCCAGGGCGATCGAGGGCGACATCAACCAGTACGCCATCACCTGGGGCTCGAAGCGCCTGCGCGACGCCCTAGCTCGCAAGTACCGCGAGTGGTACGGCATGGACGTGAACCCGGAAACCGAGGTCACCGTCACCTGCGGCGCCACCGAAGCCATGGCCTCGGCGCTGCTCGCCCTTGTGGATCCGGGGGAGGAAGTGATCGTGCCGGAGCCGTTCTACGAGAACTACGGACCCGACACCATCCTCTGCGGCGCCAGGCCGGTGTTTGTCCCCATCGAGCCCACGGGCTCGCTCGACCTCGACCGCCTCGAGCACGCCTTCTCGAGACGCACCCGAGCGATCGTTCTCTGCACGCCCAACAATCCCACCGGCCGGGTCCTGTCTCGCGCCGAGCTCGAGGGGATCGCCAGGCTCTGCATGGAGCACGACTCGTACGCGGTGACCGACGAGATCTACGAGCACATCTACTACGAGGGGCGGCACATCCCGATCGCGACCCTCCCCGGCATGCGCGAGCGTACCATCACGATCAGCGGAGCGTCGAAGACCTTCAGCGTCACCGGCTGGCGCATCGGGACGATCGTGGCCCCGCCGGAGGTGACCGACGCGATTCGGAAGGTGCACGACTTCCTCACCGTGGGGGCGCCCGCGCCGCTCCAGGAAGCGGTCGCCGCGGGAATCGAGACCCTGGGCCGCGACTACTACGAAGGACTGGCGCGCGACTACCGGCGCCGGCGGGACATCCTGTGCGACGCGCTCACCCGGGCCGGGTTCCGCTGCACCCCGCCCCAGGGCGCCTACTACGTGATGGCGGACTTCAGCGCCCTCTCGGACCTGCCCGACGACGAGTTCGCCGCCTGGCTCACCACCGAGCACGGCGTGGCCCCGGTGCCGGGATCGAGCTTCTACGCGCGGCCGGCGGACGGCCGCACCCAGGTCCGATTCGCTTTCTGTAAGACCGAGGACCTGCTAATCGAAGCTGGGCGACGGCTCGAGGCGGTGCGGGCGGGCC
>DATLXT010000265.1:0-2575 GCA_035575475.1 Gemmatimonadales bacterium
CGCGCGTGGTGCTTGAGGTAGTGGATGACGGGTTCGTCTCCGGTGGCGAACCCGCCGATGGACGCGAGGGACTTGGAGAAGGTGCCGACGATGAGATCCACCTCTTCGGTGAGGCCGAAGTGGGCGGCGGTTCCGTCGCCCCTGGGCCCCAGCACGCCCACCGAGTGGGCGTCGTCCACCACCAGGGCCGCGCCGTACCTCTGGGCCACCTTGCTGAGCCCGGGAAGGTCGGCGATATCGCCCTCCATCGAGTACACCCCGTCCACGATGATCATGATGCCGGAACCCGCCGGCACCCGCTGGAGCTTGCGCTCCAGGTTCGCCAGGTCGCCGTGGTTGAAGCGCTCGGTGCTCCCGTAGGACATCTTGGCGCCGTCCACGATGGAGGCGTGGTCCAGCTTGTCCAGGAACACCACATCGCCCTTGCCCACCAGGCCCGAAATCACGCCCAGGTTGGCCTGGTATCCGGTGGAGAACACCAGGCACGATTCCTTGCCGAAGAACTCGGCCAGCTCGCTCTCCAGCTGTTCGTGCAGGTCCAGGGTGCCGTTCAGGAAGCGGCTCCCGGTGCACCCCGACCCGTAGCGCTCCAGGGCCCGGCGCGCCGCCTCGAGGACGTCGGGATGATGGGTGAGCCCGAGGTAGTTGTTCGAGCCCATCATGATCCGTTCTTTCCCCTCGATGACGACCACCGTGTCTTCGGAGCGGGAGATCGGCTTGAAGTACGGATAGAGTCCGGCCGCCTGGATTTCGCGGGCCCGGGTGAAGGTCCTACACTTCTCGAACAGCGCGATGTGCTGCAGGGTCTCTGTCCGCACACGCCCTCGTATATAAGGAAAGGCTGGTCTCGGGGTGCTACAGCTTAGCCCCGCCACGGCCGCTCCGCAAGGCTGTGCGGCCTCGCGCGTGGTATCTTGTTGGCGCATGGCCGCCTCCGTCCACGGTGCCGAGCCCCTCTTGCCCCGCGTGATGAACCTGCGCGACGTGGTGCTCTTCAACATCACGGCGATCGTGGGGCTGCGCTGGCTCACCACCGCCGCGCAGTTCGGCCCCGCCAGCATCCTCCTCTGGCTCCTGGCGCTGGTGATCTTCTTCCTGCCGTCGGCCGCCGCCGTGCGGGAGCTGACCGACATCGACCCGGGCGAGGGCGGCATTTACCGGTGGGTGCGTCGCGCCTTCGGTCCGACCCACGGGTTCATGGCGGGGTGGAGCTACTGGGTGTCGAACCTGGTGTACTTCCCCTCGCTCCTCGTGACCACCGCGGCGATGGCGGCCTACGCCGGCGGGGGCCGCTGGCTGCACCTCGAGGACGACAAAGCGTTCGTCGCCGGATTCTCGCTCTTCGTGCTCTGGCTGGCGTTGGGGATGAACCTGGTCGGGCTGCGCGTGGGCCGGTGGATTCAGAATCTCGGCGCCTACGGCACCTGGGTGCCCACGCTGGTGGTGGTGGTGCTCGCCGGGTGGTCGTGGGTGCGCTTCGGCAGTGCCACCCCCTTCACCCTCGACGCCTTGCTCCCCGCGAACCTCGATTACTCGGTGGTGAGTTTCTTCGCCACCATGACGTTCGCCTTCGCGGGCCTGGAGCTGGCCCCCACGTTGGGCGGCGAGATCCGGGACCCGGCGGCGACGCTGCGGCGGGGAATCGTGCTCTCCGGGGCGGCCATCGTGGCCATGTACGTGGTGGGAACCCTGGCCCTGCTGGTCGCCCTTCCCGCCGCGACGGTGAGCATCACGAGCGGCATTCCGCAGGCGGCCGCGGCCGTGGCCGAGCGGCTGGGGGCGGCCTGGCTCGCGCCGGTGGCCGCGCTGGTGGCGATCCTCCTGGTGCTGGGCAACGTGGGGGGGGTGGGCGCGTGGCTGGCCGGCACCGCCCGCATCCCCTTCGTCGCCGGGGTGGACGCGGTTCTGCCGCCCGCCTTCGCGCGGGTGCACCCCCGCTGGCGGACGCCCCACGTGGCCCTCCTGGTGCAGGCGGGCGTGGCGTCCGGGTTCGCGGTGGTGGGACTCGTGGGCGCCACGGTGCGCGATGCCTACATCGCGCTCATCGACATGACCATCGTGCTCTACTTCATCCCGTACTTCTATCTGTTCGCCTCCTACGTGCGGCTCCGGCGGCGGCGCACGGCGGGGACGTGGTACGTGGGGTGGGTGGGGCTCGGGGCCGTGGTGTTGTCCATCGGCCTCGCCCTCTGGCCGTCGGGCGTGACCGATCGGCTGCTCTTCGAGTCTAAGGTCATCGGCGGGGTCGGGGTATTTCTCGCGGTGGGGTGGTGGCTCGCGCGCCGCGCTGTGAGACAGCGCACAGCTCTTGGGCGTCGGGGCGCCCTAGCGTAAATTCGCTCCGGAGGTCGTCGCCCGTGAAACCATCCGTCCTGATCGGGCTCGCGCTGGCGGCTCTGGCGCAGGTTCCCGCGGCCGCGGGCGCGCAGGATCGCGCGCGCGGCCCCCGCTGGGAGCGTCCCGGGTTCGACATCTCGCGGGACGGCGGCTGGCGCCTGAAGGCGCGCGCCGTGGCCGCCGAACGCGCCCGGTTGCTCTCGCGCGGCGAGTTCGGGCGACTGAACGCGCCCCGGGC
>DATLXT010000266.1:0-2330 GCA_035575475.1 Gemmatimonadales bacterium
CCCCGTTCCCCCCGTTCCCCCCGCTCCCCCCACCCCGCCGGCGATACTGGGAACGATGGACACCGTGTCCCCCGGGCGGACCGGCGTGTCCTGGTGGTCCAGCTGGCGGATGTCGCGCTCGTTCACGTACACGTTCACAAAGCTGCGCAGGCGGCCGTCGTCGGCAAAGAGATGCCGCTTGAGCTCCGCGTGCTCGGTCGCGAGACGCAAGAGCAGTTCCCCGACCGAGGCCGCCTGGATTTCCACCGCATCGCGGCCGTCCACGAAGGGCCGCAGCGGCGTCGGAATCAAGACCGTGACTGCCATGTGACCGTCCGTTCGTCAATGATCATGGGTTCCGCCACGAAGCCCGCGCGGTCATCGGCGAGCACCCAGCTCGCCAGGGTCTGGGCCCGACCCGCCCGCACCTCGAGAATGACGTAGGAAAGGCGTGGCCAGGCGTGCTCCCGGTCGAACTCCGACGGCCGGGGCGGGTGGTCGGGATGCGAATGATACACCCCCACGACCTCGAGCCCGTCGCGCTCGAGCTCCAGAGCGGCCCGGCGAAAGGCGTCGGGCCCGATCAGGTAGCGGTTGCGCGGACTATCGCCACGCGCGTTCGGCATCGGAACCACCCGCTCGACCCGCTTGGCCTCGCCGTCCCACCGCCCCGCGAGGAGGCCGCAGGTCTCGTGCGGGTAGTCCCGCCCCCCTTGCCGGCGGATCGCCTCGAGGTCCGTGGCCGAGATGACGAGGGTCATGGCGTCCGCCCCGCCAGCCGGTCGCGTTCGCTCAGGTATCTCAGCCCCGAATCGGGCGCGATCACGACCGTGGGACCGGTCCCCGGCTCTCCTCCGACCACCGCCCGTTCGGCCGCGACCACGGCCGCCCCGGTGGACCACCCCACGAACAGCCCGGCTTCGCGCGCCAGGCGCCGCACCATCTCGTCCGCCTCCTCGGTGCTCACGAACTCGTGGCGATCGGGCACGGCGGGATCGTAGATCCCGGGCACCATCGCGGTCTCCAGGTGCTTCAGCCCCTCGAGGCCGTGAAAGGGGCCATCGGGCTGAACCGCCACCAGCTCGATCGCGGGATTGAGCTCCTTGAGCCGCCGACCGGCGCCCATGAGGGTACCGGTCGTCCCCAGCCCCGCCACCAACCGGGCGATGCGGCCCCCGGTCGCTCGCCAGATCTCTTCAGCGGTGGTTTCATAGTGGGCCCGCGGGTTGGCCGGGTGGTTGTACTGATCGGCGTACCAGTAGCGTTCCGGATGCCGCGCCGCGAGCTCCCGCGCCCGCCGAATGGCGCCGTCCGCGCCCAGCAGCGGGTCGGTGAAGAGCACCTCCGCGCCGTAGGCCTCGAGGAGGGCCTTGCGCTCCGCGCTGGCGTTTCGGGGCACGCACACCGTGACCCGGATCCCCGCCGCCGCGCCCAGCATGGCGTAGGCGATGGCCGTGTTCCCGCTGGACGCGTCCAGCACCCGCTTCCCCGGGAGGAGTCCCTTCGCGAGCCCGTCCCGCAGGATGAACAGCGCCGCGCGGTCCTTGACCGAACCGCCGGGGTTGAACCACTCGGCCTTCAGCAAGACGGGCGCCGTGGCCGGGAACGAGGCGGACAGGAACGGCACGGGGAGGAGCGGCGTGTTCCCCACCAGCCCCCACAGCGCCGGTTCGGCCACGACGCTCGCCCTGGCCGCCTCCGGCCGTCCCGTCTCGTCCGTCGCCAGTCTCATTCGGCTCCCTTGGCGATGGGCGCGCCCACCAGGTTACCCCACTCGGTCCAGGACCCGTCGTAGTTGCGCACGTTCTTCAGGCCGAGAAGGTACTTCAGGGCGAACCAGGTGTGACTGGAGCGCTCCCCGATCCGGCAGTAGGCGATGACCTCGCGGTCCTTGCCGTCAATCACGCCCGCCTCGCGATACAGCCGCTCCAGCTCTTCCCGGGGCTTGAAGGTGCCGTCGGGCGCCACGGCCTGGCCCCAGGGAACGTTGCGCGCGCCGGGAATGTGACCCGCCCGCTGAGCCGTCTCGGGCAGACCCGGCGGTGCGATGATCTCGCCCGTGAACTCGGCGGGCGAGCGCACGTCCACCAGGGCCCCGCGCCTGGTCTTGAGGAGTCGTTCCACGTCGGGCCGCCGGGCGCGGAGCGCGGCGTTCACCCGTCGGGGCACGGGGTAGCGGGTCGGCGCGAACGCCGGCCGCTGGGTGACGAGCGGGCGCCCCTCCGCCGCCCACTTGGCCCGGCCGCCGTCCATCAGGCGGGCGGCCTTGTGCCCGTACAGCTGCAACAGCCAGAAGCCGAACGCCGCGAACCAGTTGTGGTTGTCGCCGTAGAGCACCACCGTGGTCTCCG
>DATLXT010000267.1:0-6728 GCA_035575475.1 Gemmatimonadales bacterium
CGGAAGCCCACCCAGGCTTCCAGCAGTTCGGCCGCCGTGGCCAGCGCCAGCGCCGACCCGATGATGCCCGCTCCGATGGCGCGGAAGTCGGTGAGCCAACCATAGATCGCGATGCCCGCCACCATCACCCACAGTCCGGGCAGGCCGAAGGGAACCAGCACCAGGCCGCCGGCGAGGCTGGCGAGGAGGAGGAGGAGGGCGAGGGCGTCGGTCATGGGGGTCCCCAAACTAGCCGACGCACCTCGTCACCCTTCGCTTCGCCGTCGATGGGCCCGAGTGGAGTTGAACCACTGACCTTACGCTTATCAGGCGTACGCTCTAACCACCTGAGCTACGGGCCCTCCCGCCACCCCGCCACCGGGCGTCGTGGCGTCTGCCGCTACTCCCATTCCCGCCGCGATCCCCGCCGCGGCCGGAAGTCCTCGTCCTCCTCGTCGTCGAACTCGTCGTCCAGATCGTCGTACTCGTCGAGGTCCTCGAGGTCCTCTTCGTCCTCGTCCAGCTCCTCGTCCAGCTCGTCGTCGAAGTCCTCGTCCAGGTCCCGGTCTTCCTCGAACTCCTCGAACTCCTCGTCGTCGATGCCGTCGCTGCGACGCTTGAGCGACCAGCCCATCGCCGACGTCTCCTGGCCCAGCATCGTCACCCCCAGCTAAGGTTGTCGGTTGAACGGGTCCGTTAAGGTTCGACCGCCCGCTTCTCGGCGCGGGCCAATTTGCGCCGCTCGGTGGCGCTCAGGGCGCGCTTCCGGAGGCGCAGGGACGACGGCGTCACCTCGATCAATTCGTCGTCCTCGATGTATTCGAGCGCCAGCTCCAGCGTCATCTGCCGGGGGGGCTCGAGCAGGATCATCTCGTCGGCCGCCGTGGTCCGGATGTTCGTCAGCTTCTTCTCGCGCGTGGGGTTCACGTCGATATCCTCCGCCCGCGCGTTCTCCCCCACGATCATCCCCTCGTACACCGCGTCCCCGGGCTTCACGAACAGCGCGCCCCGCTCCTGTAGGTTAAACAGGGCGTACGCCACCGCCACCCCCTCCCGGTCCGCCACCAGAACCCCCCGGCCTCGCCCCGAAATCGGGCCCGCCCAGGGGCCGTACTCCAGGAACCGGTGATGCATGATCCCGGTCCCCCGCGTATCGGTCAAGAACTCCGAACGGTAGCCCAGCAGCCCCCGGGCCGGAATGCTGAAGCGCATCCGCACCATGCCGAGCCCCGGGTTCCTCATGTCCAGGAGCCTCGCCCGGCGCGGGCCCAGTTTCTCCATCACCACGCCCACGCACCCCTCGGGACAGTCGATCAGCAGCTCCTCGTAGGGCTCCAGCCGCTCGCCGCCGGGCCCCTCCCGGGGAATGATCCGCGGCCGGCTCACCTGGAACTCGAAGCCCTCCCGCCGCATGGTTTCCATCAGGATTCCCAGATGCAACTCGCCCCGCCCCGAGACGGTGAAGGTGTAGGGGCTCTCCGTGTCCTCCACACGCAGGGCCACGTTGCGCTCCAGCTCCCGGTACAACCGCTCCCGCAGCTGGCGACCGGTGACGTACTTCCCCTCCCGCCCGGCGAACGGGGAATTGTTCACCAGGAAGTCCACCGAGATGGTCGGCTCCTCCACGGCGATCCCGGCCAGCCGATCGAGATGGTCGGGCGCCGTGACCGTCTTCCCGATTTCGACCCCCGCGAGGCCCGCCAGGGCCACGATCTCCCCCGCCCCGGCCTCCGGCACCTCCACCCGCACGAGCCCCTCGAACGCGAAGAGCTTCACCACCCGGGCCTGCTCGTAAGGGCCGTCGCCCACCGGGCCCGGCTCGCCGACGGGCAGGAGCGCCACCGTGTCGCCCACCCGGACCCGTCCCCGCTCGATCCGCCCGATACCGATCCGCCCCAGGTAGGACGAATGGTCGAGGGTCGA
Source organism: Gemmatimonadales bacterium (assembly GCA_035575475.1). Taxonomy (GTDB): domain Bacteria; phylum Gemmatimonadota; class Gemmatimonadetes; order Gemmatimonadales; family GWC2-71-9; genus DATLXT01. Next base: position 1,903 of record DATLXT010000267.1, read on the forward strand.
GATCAACATCTGGAACGGCCCTCCGGGATCGCCCCTCGGCGCCGGGACGTGCCGCACAATGGTCTCGAACAGGGGCCGGAGGTCTGTGCCCGCCGTCACCAGGTCGGCTGTCACCGTCCCCAGCCGGCTGGAGCCGTACAGGAACGGACAGTTGAACTGCTCCGGGGTGGCCTCGAGATCCAGGAACAGCTCGAGCACCTCGTCGTGCACCCGCAGCGGCTCGGCGTCCTGCCGATCGATCTTGTTGATCAGGACGATGGGCCGGAGCCCCAGCGCCAGCGCCTTCCCGGCCACAAACCGGGTCTGGGGCATGGGTCCTTCGGCCGCGTCCACCAACAGCAGGAACCCGTCCACCATGCGGAGGATCCGCTCGACTTCCCCCCCGAAATCGGCATGCCCGGGCGTGTCCACGATGTTGATCTTGGTGTCGCCCCAGCGCACCGCGGTGTTCTTGGCGAGAATGGTGATGCCCCGCTCCCGCTCCAGCGGATTCGAGTCCAGCACCCGCTCATCCACCTGCTGGTTGGCCCGGAATACCCCCGCCTGGCGGAGCATCTGGTCCACCAGCGTGGTCTTGCCGTGATCCACGTGGGCGATGATGGCGATGTTTCTGATTTCCACGAAGTTACATCCCCAAGGGGCGGCGCAGTATAGAAGGGTGCCGGGAGCCGGTCAATATGGGGGCGGCCTACGCGCAGGTTTGGTCCTGCTCGATCTGCACCGTCACGTGACTGATGCCGAGTTCGGCCAGGCGGTCCTGCACGGTCTCGAGGACGCGCTGGTTGTCGGCGGGATTCCGGACCACCAGGTGGGCGCTCATGGCGACCACGCCGCTGGTGACGGTCCAGACGTGGAGGTCGTGGACCGAGGACACGCCCGGCACCGACGCCATCCGGTCGTGCACGGTGGAGAGCGGGATGTGGGCCGGGGTGGCCTCGAGCAGCACGTCGGCGCTGTCCTTCACCAGCCGCCAGGCGCCCGCCAGGATGAGCGCCGCGATGAAGAGCGAGATCAGCGGATCGGCGGCGGTCCAGCCGGTCAGCACGATCACGGCTCCGGCGGTGAGCGCGCCCACCGAGCCCAGGAGATCGCTGAGCACGTGCAGGTAGGCGCCGCGCTGGTTGAGCGAATGCCCGTGGCCCCGGTGGAGGATGGCGGCGCCCGCGGCGTTGGCGACCAGACCCACGGCCGCGACGGCGAGCACCAGCCCCCCGTCCACGTCGCGGGGCGCGGTGAACCGCCGCACCGCCTCGATGGCGATCCCCACCGCGATGGTGATGAGCAGGGCCCCATTGGCCAGCGCCGCCAGGATCTCGATCCGCAGGAGGCCGTAGGACCGCTCCGCGGTCGCGGGGCGCTCGGCGATCCGGGCGGCGAAGAGCGCGAGCCCCAGCGCCGCCACGTCGGCCAGCATGTGTCCCGCGTCCGCCAGCAGGGCCAGCGAGCCGGCGATCCACCCGCCCACCGCCTCCGCCGCCATGACCAGGGCGGTGATGCCGAGCACCAGGGTGAGGCGTCGCCGCCCCTCGGCCCGGAAGGGCGCGCGGTGCGTGCAGTGAGCCTGAAGCGGGAGGGCCATCAGCGGTCGGCCGCGAGCCGCACCCGCACCGCCTCCGCATGCCCGTCCAGCCCCTCCGCCTCGGCCAGCGCGATCAGATGCGGCGCGTCGGCCTCGAGCTTCTCGCGGGAATAGCCGATCACGCTGATTCGCTTCACGAAGTCGTACACTCCCAACGGCGAAACATATCGGGCGGTTCCCGCCGTGGGCAACACGTGCGAGGGGCCCGCCAGGTAGTCCCCCACCGGCTCGGTGGCGAAGCGGCCCACGAACACCGCGCCGGCGTGCCGGATCCGCTCGACCAGCTCCCAGGGGTTCTCGACCAGGAGCTCGAGGTGCTCGGGCGCGCGCTGGTTGGCGACGCGGACCGCGGCGTCCCGGGAGGGCACCGCCACCAGCACGCCGTGCCGGCTCAACGCCGCCTCCGCGATGCCGCGGCGCGGCGCCCGGGCGAGCTGCCGCTCGAGCTCGCCCTCGAGCGTCCGCGCGATCCGGTCGCTGGTGGTGACACACCAGGCGCTGGCGTCCTCGTCGTGCTCCGCCTGGGCGATGAGATCCGCGGCCACGTGCCGCACGTCCGCCGTATCGTCCGCGATCACCAGCACCTCGGTGGGTCCCGCCAGCATGTCGATTCCCACCGCGCCGGCCACCTGCCGCTTGGCCTCGGTGACGTACTTGTTGCCCGGCCCGACGATCTTGTCCACCGGCGGCACCGTCTCGGTGCCGAACGCCAGCGCCGCCACCGCCTGGGGGCCGCCCAGTCGAAACACGCGGGACACGCCCGCCAGGTGCGCGGCGGCGAGCACCGCGTCGGCCGCCCCGCCCGGCGGCGTGACCATCACGATGTCGCCCACGCCCGCCACCACCGCCGGGACGACGTTCATCACCACGGTCGAGGGATAGGCCGCCTTGCCCCCGGGGACATAGACCCCGACCCGCTCGAGCGGCACCACCAGCATCCCCAGGGCGTTGCCGCGCTCGTCCCGGGCGAGGAAGCCCGGCTGGAGCTGCTTCCGGTGATACTCGCGCACCCGCGCGATGGCCACCTCCAGCGCCGTGATCAGCTCCTGGGGGAGCCGGTCCAGGGCCCGCTGCCACTGGCCGGCCGGCACCTCCCACTCCTCGGGCGCGAGGTCCACGCCGTCCAGACGCCGGGTGTGCTCGCGGACCGCGGCGTCCCTGCGCGCGCGCACGTCGTCCACGATGGCCCGCACCTCGGCCGCGACCTCGGGGGTGGCCCCGCCCGGGCGCGGAAGATACGGCGTCAGCGCGTCATACGGCGGCGCTTGAAGTCGTTTGAGCACCGGCTATGTTCTCGCGGTCATGCCCGACGCGCCCCTCTGGGTTCGCCTCCTCGCCGTCGCCTTCCTGGTCGCCGCGAACGCCTTCTTCGTCGCCGCCGAGTTCGCCCTGGTGGCGGCACGGCGCACGCGCATTGACGCCATGATCCGGCGCGGCGACAGCAAAGCTAGGACGGTGAAGGACGCGATTCAATCGCTCGACAAATACATCTCGGGCACGCAGCTCGGCATCACGCTGGCGAGCCTGGGCCTGGGCTGGATCGGCGAGCCGGCGCTGGGCGGGCTGTTCGAGGATCTGTTCCGCGCCCTGCCGCCGCCCGCCAACCTGATCGCCACACATACCGTCGCCGCCACCGTGGCCTTCATCTCCATCACCTTCCTCCATATCGTGCTGGGCGAGCTGGCCCCCAAGGCCCTGGCCCTGCTCCACCCCGAGCTCACCAGCCGCTGGGTGGCGGGCCCGCTCATCCTCTTCACCACGGCCACCAACCCCTTCATCTGGCTGCTCAACGGCGCCGCCAACGGGATCCTGCGGTTGCTGGGGGCCCGGCCGCCCAGCGAGCGCGAGCGGGTCCACTCGCCCGAGGAAATCATGATGCTGGTCGAGCAGACCCGGCAGACCGGCCGGATCGACGCGCAGGACGCCCGCATGATCGAGGGAGTCTTCGAATTCAGCGAGAAGAACGCCCGCGAGGTGATGACGCCCCGCACCGAGATGGTGGCCCTCCCGCTCACCCTGTCCCTGGAAGAGGCGGCCGACCGGGTGGCGCAGGCGGGACGGTCCCGATACCCGGTCTACCGGGAGTCGCTCGACGACATCGTGGGCACGGTCCACGCCAAGGACATCCTCCGCGCCCTGCGGGCCCCCGACCGGCCCTCGCTCGAGAGCATTCTCCGGCCGCCGTTGTTCGTCCCCGGCACCCGGGAGGTGGAGGACGTCCTGGCCGACATGAAGCGCCAGAAGGTCCACCTGGCCATCGTGCTGGACGAGTTCGGCGGCGTGGCCGGACTGGTCACCATGGAAGACCTGCTCGAGGAAATCGTCGGCCAGATCTACGACGAGTACGATCGCCCCGAAGCCGCTCCCCCACCGGGCGGCCGACGGGTGCTCAGCGGCGGGATGGAGATCAAGGAGGTGAACGAGCTCCTGGGGCTCGAACTCGACGACGCGGAGTACACTACGCTGGGCGGCGTGCTGTTCGGCGCGCTGGGCCGCCTGCCCCGGGTCGGCGATCGCGTGACCCTCAAGGGCGCCACCTTCGAGATCCTGGAGATGCGCGGGCGCCGGGTGGGGCGGGTGCGGCTGCTCGAGCCCGAGGCCCAGCCGGGTAAACCCGCGTCGTCATGACGCTGCGCTCGGGGATCGCGGCCATCCCGCCCGGCGCGCTCGATCTCGCCGGCGACGCGGTGCGCCGGCGCCGCCGCATCCAGCGCGGGATGCTCGAAGCGCTCGAGGCGGCCGGGTACGAGGAAATCATCCCGCCCACCTTCGAGTACGCGGAGGTGTTCGTCCGGGCGGGCGGCCCCGACGTGGCCGACCGGCTCATCCGGTTCCTGGATCTCGACGGCAAGCTCCTGGCCCTGCGCTACGACTTCACCGCCAGCGTGGCCCGCATCGCCGCCACCAAGCTGGCCGACCGTCCCGCGCCGCACCGGCTGTGCTACGCCGGGAAGGTGTTTCGTCAGGACCCGGAGCGGGATCAGGGCCGGCCCCGGGAGATCCTCCAGGTGGGCGCGGAACTCCTGGGCGAGCCGGGACCGGCGGCCGACGTCGAGATTCTGCGGCTGGCGCTCGCGCTGCTGGAGCGGGCCGGGGTCCAGGACTTCCAGCTCAACCTGGGTCACGTGGGGGCGCTGGCGCCCGCTCTGGCCGAGCTCCCCGAGGCCAAGCGGGCCGCGGTGCGCCGCCTGATCGACCGCAAGGACGCGGCCGGGCTCGCCCGCGCGGCGCCCGGCGTGCTGGCCCG
>DATLXT010000268.1:0-4378 GCA_035575475.1 Gemmatimonadales bacterium
GGGGCAGGTGGCGCCGCGCTACCTCGGCCGGGGTCGCGATGAGGCCGGTCGCGGACAACGACTCCGCCTCCTCGATCAGCTCCGCCGCCACGCGGGCCCGGTCGGCCGCCGACTGCCAGCGGGGAGAGTGCTTCCGGTTCACACCCCCACCTCGGAGGCGACCCAGGAGAGGTAGCGCTCGAGCCCCCGTTCCACCGGCAGGGCCAGCAATTCGGGTACCTGGTAGGGGTGCCGCTGGTTCACCGCAGTCACCAGCTCCTCCCACCGGGAGGCGTCGGTCTTGAGCAGCACCACCACTTCCGGCTCCTGGGTGACGGTGCCCTCCCAGCGGTACACCGAGGTAGCCCCCGGCAGCACCGTCCCACAGGCCACCAGGCGAGCCTCGACCAGCTCCCGAATCAGCGTGCGGGCCTGCTCCGGGTCGCCCAGCGTGGTCAGGACGACGAGCGTCTGTACCGCCATGAGAGGGCTAACGTAGGAAAAAGGCGCACCGGGCGGTAGAGCCCCTGGGCCCCGTTGACCTGAGCCCCCTCGGCCCCCTAGGCTCCAGGGTTATGTCCAGCGACCGCTTGATCGTCCGCGGTGCCCGGGAGCACAACCTCAAGAACGTCACCGTCGAGATCCCTCGAAACACCCTCACCGTCATCACCGGGCTTTCGGGGTCGGGCAAGTCGTCGCTGGCGTTCGACACCATCTACGCGGAGGGCCAGCGGCGGTATGTCGAGTCGCTCTCCGCTTACGCCCGGCAGTTCCTGGGCCTGATGGAAAAGCCCGACGTGGACGCGATCGAGGGCCTGTCCCCGGCGATCTCGATCGAGCAGAAGACGGGCGGCGCGAATCCCCGCTCCACGGTGGGCACCGTCACCGAGATCTACGACTACCTGCGCCTCCTGTGGGCGCGGTGTGGCGTGCCGCACTGCCCCCGCGACGGCTCCCCCATCGAGCGTCAGAGCGCGAGCCAGATCACCGACCACGTGCTCGAGTGGCCCGCGGGCACACGCATCGAGGTGCTGGCGCCCCTGGTGCGCGGCCGGAAGGGCGAGTTCCGGGAGGTGTTCGAGGCCGCACGGCGGCAGGGATTTGTGCGGGTGCGGGTGGACGGGACCGTGTACGATCTCGCCGAGGTCCCGAAGCTCCGCCGGCGGCAGAACCACGACATCGCCGTGGTGGTGGACCGGCTGGCCGTGCGGCCCGCCGACCGCGGCCGGCTGGCCGACTCCATCGAGGCCGCCCTGCGGGCGGCGGACGGGCTGGTGGAGGTGGTGCGGCACGGCGGCGGCGAGCCGCGGAGCACGCTGTTTTCGGAGCGGCTCGCGTGCCCCCGGTGCGGGCTGTCCCTGCCCGAGCTCGAGCCCCGGCAATTCTCCTTCAACTCGCCGTTCGGCGCATGTCCCGAGTGCTCGGGGCTGGGCACTCAGCGGGTGGTGAGCCCCGAGCTGGTGCTGGGGGACTCCAGCCTCTCGATTCTCGAAGGGGTGATCCTGCCGTGGGGCGAACCCACCGGCTATCTCCGCAAGGTCGTTTTGCCCGCCCTCGCGCGCGCGTTCAAGTTCGACCTGGACACGCCCTGGCGGGACCTGCCGGCGGGCGTGCGGAGGATCCTGCTTCACGGCGCGCCCGGCCGGACCGTCTCCTATCAGTACGACAGCGAACGCTTCCACGGCTCCTACGACGCTGGTTGGGAGGGCGTCCTGGCGCACGTCGAGCGGCGCTATCGGGAGACCGCCTCGGACGCCGTGCGGGAGCAGCTGGCGGCCTACATGATCGAGCAGCCCTGTCCGGCCTGCGGCGGCAAGCGCCTGCGGCCGGAGAGCCTCTCGGTGCTCGTGGCCGGGCGCAGCTTGGGCGACGTGGTGGACCTGTCGGTGACCGAGGCGCTGCGCTGGTTCGAGCAGATCCCCCTGCGCCACGACGGCCGCCCGGGGCTGGATCCGGCGGTCGCCGGCCCCATCCTCAAGGAGGTGACCGATCGGCTGCGCTTCTTGCGCAATGTGGGGCTCGACTACCTCACGCTGGGACGCTCCGCCGATTCGCTTTCGGGAGGCGAGGCCCAGCGAATCCGGCTCGCGACCCAGATCGGGAGTCGCCTGGTGGGGGTGCTCTACATTCTCGACGAGCCGTCCATCGGCCTGCACCAGCGGGACAACGCCAGGCTCCTGGGGACCCTGAAGGAGCTGCGCGATCTCGGGAATACGGTGCTCGTGGTCGAGCACGACGAGGAGACCATCCGCGCCGCCGAGCACGTGATTGACCTGGGTCCGCGGGCCGGGCGCCACGGCGGTGAGGTGGTGGCCATGGGGCCGCTGGACCAGGTGCTGGCGCACCCCGACTCGCTCACCGCCCGCTACCTGCGGGGCGAGCTGCGGATCCCGGTCCCGCCGCGGCGTCGCGCGCCCGACCCGAGCCGCATCCTGCGGCTGGTGGGCGCGCGCCAGCACAACCTCAAGGACCTGACGGTCGAGTTCCCGCTGGGGCTCTTCATCTCGGTCACGGGCGTCTCCGGCTCGGGGAAGTCCACTCTGGTCACGGACATCCTGTATCGCGCGCTGGCGCGGCACTTCTACCGGGCCAAGGTGGTACCCGGCGACCACGATCGGCTCGAGGGCATCGAGCACGTGGACAAGGTGATCGACATCGACCAGAGCCCCATCGGCCGCACCCCGCGCTCCAACCCGGCCACCTACACCGGGCTGTTCACGCCCATTCGCGAGCTGTTCACCCAGCTTCCCGAGTCCCAGATGCGCGGCTACGGGCCGGGCCGCTTTTCCTTCAACGTCAAGGGCGGGCGCTGCGAGGCCTGCGAGGGCGACGGGCTGGTGAGGGTCGAGATGCACTTCCTCCCCGACGTGTACGTCCCGTGCGAGGTGTGCAAGGGCCGGCGCTACAACCGGGAGACCCTCGAGGTCCGCTACAAGGGGAAGTCCATTGCCGACGTGCTGGAGCTGACCGTGGCCGAGGCCCTCGAGTTCTTCGCCGCCCAGCCCCGCATTCGTTCGAAACTGGAACTGTTGAACGACGTAGGATTGGGGTACATCCACCTGGGGCAGTCGGCCACGACGCTCTCCGGGGGGGAGGCCCAACGGGTCAAGCTGGCCACCGAGCTGGCCAAGCGCGACACCGGTCGGACCCTCTACATCCTGGACGAGCCCACCACGGGCCTCCATTTCGAGGACGTGCGGCTCCTGCTCGAGGTGCTCCATCGGCTGGTCGCGAAGGGGAACACGGTGGTGGTGATCGAGCACAACCTGGACGTGGTGAAGACCGCCGACTGGGTCATTGATCTCGGCCCCGAGGGGGGCGATGCGGGGGGCCGGCTGGTGGCGGCCGGCCCGCCGGAGGCGATCGCTCGGGTTCCGGCCTCCTACACGGGGCAGTTCCTCCGGCGGGTCCTGGCGGTGGCCGATTGAGCGGCCCTAAGTTGGACCAGAGCCCGCGGGCGTCCCGGGCCTGACCCCATGGACGAGCCCTTCGTCATTCCCGTCGCTCTGTTCGTTTGTATCACGATCGGGATCATCCTGCGGGGGCCCATCGGGAAGGCGCTGGCCGACCGTCTGGCCGGACGGGTGGCGAGCCCCCGCGCCGAGCGGTTCCCGGGGGAGGTCGAGGCGCTGGGGCGGCGCTTGGACGAGTTGGAGGAGCGGCTGGATTTCCTCGAGCGCCTCGTCGCGCGGCAGCGAGAGGCCGAGCGGCTTCCGGGAGGTGGCTGAAATGGACGAAGGCACCCTGGCCCTGCTGATCCCGGTGCTGGCGGTAGGGGGGTTCTTCGCCTGGATGATCGCCGTCTCGCCGGTGGGGAAGGCGGTGGCGGATCGCATTCGGCGGGGGCCGGGCGCTGGCACGGGCCGGGCGGGCGCCGCCCCGGAGGAGCTGCTGGCCGCCATCGAAGACTTGCGGCGGGAGGTGGCGGAACTCGCGGAGCGGGTAGATTTTACCGAGCGGTTCCTGGCCCGGCAGCGGGAGGGGGAGCGGCTGGGGCCGCCGCGGTGACCGGTTCCGGGGTGAAACGGCGATGAGACCGCGCGCGTACGGGAACCCATGATGCCGGTCGTGGTGCAGACTCCGTCGCCGTTGCCACCCGAGGTGCCGTTCGATCCGAACCTGGCGCTCGAGGCCCTCGTGCCGCTGCTCGGCATCGTGGCGGTCAACGTGGCGGGGGTGTTTGTGCTCCGATGGTTCTTTCGCTCGCCCATCGGCGAGGCGATTGCGGAAGGGATCCGCGAGCGGCGCAAGCGGCGCCGCCACCGGCGCGGGCTGGATGGGGAATGGATCGATGCGCCCGAGTCGGACGAAGGGCGCGTGGCCGCCCTGGAGGGGGAGGTGGGGCGCCTGCGCGGTGAGCTCGCCGAGCTGGCCGAGCGGTTAGATTTCGCGGAGCGGC
>DATLXT010000269.1:0-13355 GCA_035575475.1 Gemmatimonadales bacterium
GGCGGGCGTGGCGGTGCTGTGCTTCGGGACGGGGATGAGCTACGGGTCGTGGACCCGAGTCTGCGCCGCCGAGCGCTGCCCCAGCATTTCCCGGATCGTGGGCTCGGAGTACAACCCTCAGCAGACCTCGAAGGTGTACGCCGCGGACGGCCGGCTGATCACCGAGCTGGGGATTCAGCGCCGGACGGTCCTGCCCCTGGCCGAGATCCCGCCGCACGTGCGCCAGGCGTTCATCGCGGTCGAGGACAAACGGTTCTACCGGCATCACGGCATCGACTACTGGCGCATTTTCGGCGCGCTCAAGGCCGACATCATCGCCCTGGGCTGGGTGCAGGGGTTCTCGACCATCACCATGCAGCTGGCCCGCAACGTCTTCCCGGACCACCTGAGCCGCGAGAAGCGGATCGAGCGGAAGCTCAAGGAAGCGCGCATCGCGGTCGAGCTGGAACGCACGCTGCCGAAGGACACCATCCTCCAGCTGTACCTCAACCAGATCAACCTGGGTCCCGGCGCCTACGGCGTAGAGGCGGCCTCCCAGGTGCTCTTCGGGAAGTCGGCGCGGGAGGTCAACATCGCCGAGGCGGCGATGTTGGCGGCGCTGGCCAAGGCGCCGGGGTTCTACAATCCCCGCGAGCATCCGGGACGGGCGGTCCGCCGGCGCAACGTGGTGCTCCAGCTCATGCGGGAACAGGGCTACATCACGGCCGAGGAGGCCGAGGTGTGGAAGGCCTATCCCCTGATCATCACGGCCCGGCGCACCAGCTACGGCGACGTGGCTCCCTACTTCGTGGAGCACGTGCGGCAGATCCTGGACGCGCGGTTCGGACGGGACCTGTACGAGAAAGGCCTTCGGGTCTACACCACCCTGGACCTCGACATGCAGGAGGCCGCCGAGCGCGCGCTCATCGCCCAGCTCGACGCCATCGAAGCGGGGGCCTACAGCGGGGGCAAGTTCGACAAGCGCACCTACCGCGACTACATCGAACGGGCCAATCCCGAAGACCGGGGGCCGTTCACGCCCTACCTCCAGGGCGCGCTCCTCGCCCTGGACGCCCGCACCGGGCACATCCTGGCGATGGTGGGGGGGCGGGATTTCGAGGACTCGCGGTTCAACCGGGTGACCCAGGCCGTGCGGGCCCCGGGCTCCACCTTCAAGCCGTTCGTCTACTCGGCCGCGGTGCGAGCGGGACACCCGGTCACGGAATTGCTCGACGACTCCCCGCTCACCACGCCGGTGATCAACGAGTTCGATTCCACGGTGTGGAATCCCAAGGACTACGACGACACCACCCTGGGCATGATCCCGATGCGGCAGTCGCTGTACCTGTCGCGGAACCTCTCGACCATCAAGCTGGGGATGGCGCTGGGCGAGCAGACGGTGATCGGCGAGGCGCGGCGGTACGGGATCACCACCCCGCTCCCGCCTTATCCCTCCATCCACATCGGAGCTCGCGGGGTGCGGCCCATCGAGCTCATCGCGGCCTACTCGGCGTTCGCCAACCTGGGCACCCGGGTCACGCCGCTCGCCGTCATCCGGGTGGAAGACCGCAGCGGGAACATCCTGTGGCAGCCGTCGCAGCGGAAGGACGAGGTGATGGACCCGGCGCACGCCTGGCTCATGCTCGACATGCTGCGGGACGTGGTGCGCCGCGGGACCGCCTACGCCTCGGTCTGGGCCGCCGGGTTCACGCTCCCCTCGGCGGGCAAGACCGGGACCACCGACGAGTACACCGACGCCTGGTACGTCGGCTTCACCCCGGAGATCGTGGCGGGCATCTGGGTGGGGTACGACATCGTCCAGCCGATCATGAGCAACGCGGGCGGCGGACGGATCGTGGCACCGGCTTGGACCGCGTTCATGCGCGATGTGTACGACCGGCGCCCGGCCCCTCCCGACTGGCCGCGCCCCGACTCGCTGGTGCTCTACGAGGTGGACCGCACCACGGGATACCGGGCCACGCCCTGGTGCCCGCTCGACGTGCGGCACTGGGACTGGTTCTACCCCGGCACCGAGCCCACGCAGAGCTGCCCGGTGCACACCCCCTTCGGGTTCGGGGTGACGCCGTAGCGGAAGTCGGCGACCGTCCCGTCGATCGTGCTCCGGATCCGGGCTGGCCTGGTGCGTCCGGTGACGGCGCCGCCCATCGAGGATGGCGCCGTTCTGGTCGATGAAGCGGGGCGGATCGCGGCCCTGGGCCCGCATTCCCGTGTCCCGACCCCCCCCGGCGCGAAGGCGCTGGAGTTCCGGGACGCGGAGCTGGTCCCAGGGCTCATCAACTGTCACACCCACCTCGAGCTGACCCACCTCGCCGGGAAGAACTCCCACCCGGACTTCGTCGAGTGGATTCGGCGGGTGCGGGCGTTGAAGGACGCGAGCAGCGCCGAGGAGTTCCGCGCGGCCGCGGAGGCGGGCCTCCGGGACTGCTGGGCGCGGGGGGTCACCTGCGTCGCCGACACCGGCAGCACCGGCGCGGTCCTCGAGGCCCTGGTCCGACTGGGCGGCCGGGGAATCGCCTACCACGAGGTCTTCGGTCCCGACCCCTCGCGGGCGGAGGAGTACTTCGCGGACTTCGAGCGGCAAGTCGCGCGCCTCCGGCAGGTGGCGACGGGCCAAGCCCTCGCGGTCCTGGGCGTTTCCCCCCACGCGCCCTATACCGTGAGCGAACGGCTGTATCGTCTGGTGGTTGGCTTCGGGCGGCGCCAGCGGCTCCCCCTGGCGGTGCACGCCGCCGAGTCCCGGGCGGAGAGCGAGCTGGTGCGCGAGGGCGCGGGAGCCTTCGCCGCGGCCCTGCGTGGCCGCGGCATCGAGGTGCGGGGGTGGGGGGTGTCACCCCTCCAGTACCTGGGCCGGCTGGGGGTCGTGGCCCCCGGGACTCTGTGCATCCACGCCGTCGAGGTCGACGAGGCCGACGTGGAGCTCCTCGCCCGGAGGGGCGCGGCCGTGGCCCACTGTCCCCGGTCCAATGCGGCGCACGGGCACGGGCGGGCGCCCCTCGCCGCTTTTCGCGCGGCCGGGGTGCCCGTGGGACTGGGCACCGATTCGGTGATGAGCGTCCCGGACCTGGATCTCTGGGCCGAGGCGCGTGCCGCCGGCCTGGCGGGGGAGTCGGCGCTGCGCGCCCTCACCCTGGACGCCGCCCGGGCCCTGGGCTGGGATTGGGAGGTCGGCTCGCTCGAGGTGGGCAAGTGGGCCGACCTCGCGGTCCTGGCCCGGTCGGTCCCGCTCCGTCCCGGTCCGTCCCCGTTCGCCCTGCTCACGGTCATCGGCGGCCGTATCGTGCAGGCGCTAGATTCCGGCGCATGAAGACCCAGCGTCACGCCGCGATTCTGAAGATCGTGCGCCGGGATCGCGTGGGGAGCCAGGAGCAGCTGCGGGAGCTGCTGCGCGCCGAGGGGTTCGACGTGACCCAGGCCACCCTGTCGCGGGACATTCGGGAACTGGGCCTGGCCAAGGTGGCGGCCCCGGACGGCGGGTCGCACTATGCGCCCCCGCCGGAGGGCTCGGCGGCCGTGAAGCCGCACCTGGAGCAGCTGCTCCCCACGCTGCTCGTGGGGGTGGACGGCGTGGGCCCGCTGCTGGTGCTCAAGACCGCGGCCGGCAGCGCCGAGGCCCTGGGGAGTGCGCTGGATGAGGCCCGCTGGGGCGAGGTCATCGGCACCATCGCGGGGGACGATACGGTGCTGGTGGTCGCGCGCAGCGAGCGGGCCCGGCGGTCGCTCGCCGCCCGGCTCAGGGCGCTGGCCGGCCTGCCCTAGCCCCCTTGCGACCCCACCGGGGCCCTGTATGTTTATGCACTCTACTGCATAAACCTACGGGAGCGCGGATGGGTCCTCTGGTGGTGCTCGCCTATTCGGGCGGACTCGACACTTCGGCGATCGTGCCCTGGCTCAAGGAGCGCTACGGCGCCCGCGTGCTGTGCTTCGCGGCGGACGTGGGGCAGGGCGACGGCGAGCTGCGGGGCCTGGCGGACAAGGCGCGGCGTTCGGGCGCGATGGACTGTGTGGTGGAAGACCTGCGCGAGGTGTTCGTGCGGGACTTCGTGTTCCCCACGCTCAAAGCCGGGGCGGTGTACGCCCGGACCTATCTCCTGGGCACCGCGATGGCCCGTCCGATTCAGGCGGCGCGCCAGGTGGCCCTGGCCCGGGAGGCGGGCGCCCAGGCCGTGGCCCACGGCTGCACCGGGAAGGGCAACGACCAGGTCCGCTTCGAGCTGACCTACGCGGCGCTGGCCCCGGAGCTCCAGGTCATCGCGCCCTGGCGGGAGTGGGAGTTCAAGGGCCGCGAGGACCTGATCGCCTACGTGCGGGCGAAGGGAATCCCGGTCCAGGCCACGGCCGAGAAGCCGTACTCCACCGACCGCAATCTCTGGCACTGCTCGCACGAGGGCGGCATCCTGGAGGACCCCTCGGCCGAGGCCCCGGAGCACATCTTCGTGATGACCCGGGATCCCCTGGCGGCGCCGGATCGGCCGGTCACCGTCGCCATCGGCTTCGAGGAGGGCGTACCGGTGTCGGTGGATCACGTGCCCCTGGGGCCGGCCGAGCTGCTCGAGACGCTGAACCAGGTGGCGGGCGAGCACGGGGTGGGGCGAGCGGACGTGGTGGAGGACCGGCTGGTCGGCATGAAGTCGCGCGGCGTGTACGAGACGCCTGGCGGGACCCTGCTCCATGCGGCGCACCGCGAGCTGGAGCAGCTGGTGCTCGATCGCCGGACGTTGCGGCTCAAGGACGAGCTGGCCTTGCGCTACGCGGATCTGGTGTACGACGGCCGCTGGTGGACGCCGGAGCGGGAAGCGCTGGACGCGCTGGTGAACGCCACCCAGAAGCACGTGACCGGGACCGTGCGGCTCAAGCTCTACAAGGGGAGCGTCACCGTGGCGGGGCGGGAGAGTCCCTTCGCGCTGTACCAGCCCTCCTACGCCACCTTCGGCCGGGACAACGTGTACGACCAGAGGGACGCCGAGGGGTTCATTCACCTGTATGGGCTGGCCCTCAAGATCGGCGCTCAGCTCGCCGCCGCTCGCAGCGAGGGCGTGAGCGCCGCGGCCGATTGATGGGCGACGCGCCCTCGACCGCCAGCGCGCCCCACCAGATGTGGGGGGGCCGGTTCGCGCTGGGGCCGAGCGAAGCGCTGGACGCGCTGAACCGGAGCCTGCCGGTGGATCATCGGCTCTGGCCCCAGGAGATCGCGGCCAGCAAGGCCTGGGTCCAGGCGCTGGGGCGGGCGGGCGTGCTGACCCCGCTCGAGGAAGTCCGCCTGCTCGAAGGGCTGGACCGGGTGGCCGAGCGACTGGCGGACGGCGCCGCGGTGGGAGCGCCCGACGAAGACGTCCACACGCTGGTGGAACGCCTGCTGTACGAGGAAATCGGGGCGCTGGCGGGGAAGCTCCACACCGGCCGTTCGCGGAACGACCAGGTGGCGACCGACCTGCGCCTCTGGACCCTCGAGGCGATCGATCAGCTCGACACCGAGCTTGCGGCCCTGGGCCGCACCCTGGTGGCGAGGGCGCGGGAGGGAATCGGCGACCTCCTCCCCGGCTACACGCACGGCCAGCGGGCCCAGCCGGTACGCTGGGCCTACGTCCTGCTGGCCCACGCCTGGCCGCTGGTCCGGGACCGGCAGCGTCTGGCCGACGCGCGCCGCCGGGTGGCCGAGCTGCCGCTGGGCTCCGGCGCCGTCGCGGGGTCCGGGTTTCCCGTGGACCGCGTGCTCCTCAAAGAAGCGCTCGGGTTCCGCACGCTCTCGGCCAACGCGCTGGACGCCACCGGGGACCGCGACTTCGTCGCCGAGGTGCTCTTCGCGCTGGCGCTCGTGGGCACGCACCTCTCGCGCCTGGGCGCCGAGCTGGTGCTCTACAGCAGTGCCGAGTTCGCCTTTGTGCGGCTGGCCGACGACTTCAGCACCGGGTCGAGCCTGCTCCCGCAGAAACGCAATCCCGACGTCTTCGAGCTGGCCCGCGCCAAGTCGGCGCGCGTGCTGGGCGACCTCGTGGCCCTGCTGGGTACCCTCAAGGGCCTGCCGGCCGGATACTCCAAGGACCTCCAGGAAGACAAGGCGCTGCTGTTCGACGCCTTCGACACCCTGAGCCTGGTGCTCCCGGCGATCGCCGGCGCGATGGCCACGCTGGTCGTTGACCGGGAGCGCATGCTGGCCGCGCTCGACCCCTCGCTCCGGGCCACCGATCTGGCGGACCTGCTGGTCCAGGCGGGCGTGCCGTTCCGGGAGAGCCATCGCCTGGTGGGGATGCTGGTGCGCCGGGCGGAGCAGGCCGGCGTGCCGCTCGACCAGGTGGGGGCGTCCCTGGCCGCCGAGGTGCATCCCGCCCTGGGCGAGGCGATCGCCCGCCTGGGCACATGGGAGCAGAGCGTGGAGCGCCGGGCCACGCCGGGAGGCGCCTCCCGGGCCTCGGTGCGCGAGCAGATCGCCGAGCTGGAAGCGGCGTTCGGCGCCGGGGGATAGGGGCCGGGAGCCTCCCCCGACGGGCGAGGTGGCGGCGCGGTTGCTTGCGCTGTGCCCCCGCTGTAGCATACAGAGCCGTCCCGCCAGCCGGGCGAGACGGCTGTTTTTTAGCGGGGAGCAACCCGGTGCGCTGCCTGGCGCTGAACGCGTCGTTCGAGCCCTTGACCATGGTGCCCGTCCGGCGGGCGCTCCGTCTGGTGATCGACCGCAAGGCGGAGATCGTCGAAGCGGACGGGGGGCACGTCGTGCGCAGCGAACGCCTGGCCATCCCCCGGCCCGCCGTCATTCGCCTCGTGCGCTTCGTCCACGTTCCCCGCCGCTTTCGCCGCCAGGTCACCAACACGTTCCTCTTCGCTCGCGACAACTACCGGTGCCAGTTCTGCGGGCGCACCCAGGCGGAACTGCGGCATCGGGAGTGCCTGACGCGGGACCACCTGGTGCCGCTGTCGCGTGGTGGGACGAACGATTGGGCCAACGTGCTGACGGCGTGCTCGACCTGCAACACGCGGAAGGGGAGCCGGCTGCCGGAGGAGGTGGGGATGCATCCCCTGCGGCCGCCCTTCGAGCCGCACTTCGTGCATCTGGCCTGGGCGGTGCGGCGCCTGACCGCCATCCAGGCCAAGTACATCAAGCTCTTCTACGGAGCCGACGTGCTCCATACCCTGGAGGCTCTGTGAGCGCGGGCAAGACACCCTGGCTGGTGGCGGGTGGGGCGGCGGCGGCGCTGGTAGTGGTGCTGTTCGCCGCCAACCGCCCGGCCGCTGGCGGCCACCCCGATCCCCGGCCCGGGATCACGGCCGAGCGGGTGCTGGCGCCGGGCGCGGTGCCGCGGACGCCCGGGGCGGCCGAGGGGTACGCCGCGGCGCGGGCGGCCCCGCAGGCGCTCGACGGCACCTACTGTCACTGTGACTGCGCCCGGCACTCCGGGCACCGGTCCCTGCTGACCTGCTTCGAGTCGGAGCACGGCGCCTACTGCGATATCTGCATCGGGGAGGCCGTGCTGGTCGCCCGGATGGCGGCCGAGGGTCGGGCGCTCGACGAGATCCGGCGGGCGGTGGACCGGCAGTTCGGGAGCTGAGGCGGCCTACTGGCGGAAGGTCGGGCTCCGCGCTTCCAGAGTCAGCCGCGGCAGCCCGGCGATGCGGACCAGCACTCGCTGGAGACCCCGGACCAGCGCCTCCCCCACACCGCGCTCTCCCGCCGCGGCGGAACCGGCCTCGCCCCGCAACCAGCGCTCGAGTTCCGCCAGATCGCTCTCGTTCAACGTGGTGACCTGGAGCCGGCAGGCGAAGTAGAACCGGCCCGACGCGGTGGAGGTGAGCGGAATCCGGTAGGCGGTTTCGAGCGCCCGGGCGATGTCCTCGTCCGTGGCGTGGCGGGAGATGCGACCGTCAGGCCGGATCAGCATGAACTCGTCGGTCAGCGGGTCGTGCCGCGCCACCGCGTCCCACTCGACGTCCCGGATGAACTGGTCGAACCACCCGGACCGCACCCGCCAGAGTTCCAGCCGGTAGTGGAGACGCAGCGGCAGCCCGGCGCGCATGAGCGCCGTGTACTTCCCGTCCGCCAGGAGGTTGACGGTGCGGACCTCGGGCACGCTGGAGCGCAGGGTGAGGGTGAGCGCGGGAGCCTGTCCCTGGGCGGGAGCCGCGCGGCTCGCGAGCAGGCTGCAGGCGACGAGGAGGGCGGGCGCGGGCCGCACTCAGAACCGGTGATCGAGTCGGACCACGAATCGCAGTGGCTGGCCGACGGTCACCGCCTTCGCCACGTAGACGCCGAAGCCGTTCCAATCCACGCCCAGTCCCAGGTCCGCGAGCCAGGTGCCCGGCGTGGGCAGCCGGTCGCTCGGCAGCCGCCCGGGGCCGGATCCCACCAGCCAGGCCTGGCCCGCGTTGCCGAACACCACCAGGTCGGGATTCTCGAGTCGAATCAGGTTGGTTTGGTCCCGCTCCTGCCCGTCTCCGGGATCGTAGGTCCAGTTGAGCTTGATGTGTCCGCGGTACTCGCCCTGCACCAGGATCAGGCGGTCGCACGCGGCGACCTCGCTTTGGACAAAGGCGGGGTCGGTGACGTCGCGGTTGCAGGCGCTGTGGCGGAAGGGATACCCGGGGAGGGGCTCGGGGCCCCCGATCCAGAGCCGGCGCTGCAAGGGCAGCGGGTCGCCGCCCAGCCATCCGGCGGCCAGCGCCCGCAGATTGACGCGCCCCGAGGGGCTCACGCGAGTGTAGCGCCGCAGTTCGAACACCCCGCGTTGGAACGCGTACGACCCGTCGGTCGGGATGGGGGAACGGACGGCGGCGGGGAGACCGGGCTGGGGCACGACGTCCCGGCTGCGAGCGTGTTCCACCTGGGCGCGGAGGTACCACCCCGCCGTGGGATTGTCCCGGTCGTTCCGCGTGTCCAGCGTCACCGTGCCCGCGATCGTGAGGTAGTGACCCTCGTCCACCGGCGGGTTGGGGCGCCAGGGGTGGCTGGTACGGAACACGGTCCAGGGATCGCGGGCCGATACCGAGGTGTGCCACTCGCGCCGGATCTCGAGCGCCACCTGAAGCGGCAACTCCACCTGCGCGAAGGCGCGCGCCGCCACGCCCTTGTTCAGGTGGTAGTCGCGATAGTCGCGATGAAACAGGAAGGCGGCCCACCCGACTTCGGCGCTCCGCAACCCCCAGTCTTCGACCGGCGACACCACATCGAAGGCCCGAAGCCCGACCCCGACGGCCCGGTCCTCGCCGGCCCGCAGCTCGAGGCGAGCCATGTAGCCCAGGTCGCTGCGCGAGTCGCTCAAGTCGCCCGCCGACCGGAAGACGCCCAGGGCGTCGAAGCGCAGCCGCAGCGACGGCGCGAGGCGCCAGTCGAAGAGCGGCCCGAACACGACGGGGAGCCCTTCCACCCGGTTGAAGGTCCCGCCGGTGGCGATGGTCAGGGTGGAACGCGAGTCCTCGTCGCCCCAGGTGCGCCGGGCCCCGAGCGTGCGGAACCGCCGCCTGAGGTTGGGCGCGTAGACCAGCGCGTCGCCCTCGAGGCGATACGGCAGCGGTTCGCGGTACTCTCGAACCTCCCCGTCCACGCGGGCGCCGCTCATCAGGGCCACGGTGCCCCCGACCACGATCACGTCGCCCGTGACCTCCGCGCCCTCTTCCAACGCGACGTCGCCGTTCACCACGACCAGCGATCCCTGGATCCGGCCCGCGACCGCCACCGGCCCGGTGCGCACGGCGACGTCGCCCCGCCACTCGTTGCCCGCGGGCAGGCGGGTCCGGCCCACCAGACGGGTGGTGGTGGGGGCGTTGAAGAAGCGGATGACCTCCTCGGCCACGATACGCGGCAGCTCGCGCTGCTCCAGCGTGGCGCCGGCGCTGTCCGGATAAATCACGATCGCGGTGTCCTGGGCCGCGAGCCGCGCCGTGGCGAAGAGACACACCAGGAGAGGCAATCCCGCGCGCATGGAGGCTCCCTTGACCGGGGACGCCCCGGGGTGGTGCATCCGGTGTGCCGCCGGGGAGCGGCTCACCCGGTCCCCGCGCGTGGCGGCTCGATGCCGAGCCGCCGCATCCGGCGGTAGAGGTTCGCCCGGTCGGTGGCCAGCCGCCGGGCCGCCTCGGCCACGTTTCCCTGAGAGACCGACAGGGCGCGGGCGATCAGGATGCGCTCGTACTCGTCAAGCGCGTCCGACAGCGAAACGTCGACCCATGCCCCGTCGCCGCGCGCGGCCGGCGTACCGTCCCGCGGCAGGACCTGCGCCACATCGTCCGCCGTGATGGTCTCGCCCGACGCGAGAATCGCGAGCCGCTCGAGGAGATTGGCCAGCTCCCGAACGTTCCCGGGCCAGCGGTAGGCCTGGAGGAGCTGGAGGGCGCCCGGGTCCAGTCGCACCGGACGGCCCAGGCGCGCCGCCAGCCGATCGGCGAAATGCCGGACCAGCGGGGGGATGTCGTCGGTCCGCTCTCGCAAGGGCGGGATGTAGATGGGAAGCACGTTGAGGCGGAACCAGAGATCCTCGCGGAACTGCCCCTGCTGGACGGCGCGCGGCAGGTCTTTGTTGGTGGCCGCGATGACGCGCACGTCCACCCGGATCGGCTTCTCGCCGCCCAGCCGCTCCACCACGCCGCTTTCCAGGACGCGCAGCAGCTTGGCCTGGGCCTCGGGGGGGAGGTCGCCCACCTCGTCGAGGAAGAGGGTGCCCCCGTCGGCCAGCTCGAAACGCCCCTGCCGGCGTTCGGTGGCCCCGGTGAACGCCCCGCGCTCGTGGCCGAACATCTCGGACTCCACCAGGTCCCTGGGAATGGCGGCGCTGTTGACGGTGACGAACGGCTTCGCGGCCCGCGGGCTTTGCCGATGGATCGCCGCCGCGACCAGCTCCTTGCCGGTGCCGGACTCGCCCGTGATCAGCACCCGCGCTTCGGTGGGCGCGATCCGCGCGATCAGGGCCCGCACCTCTTCCATGGCTTGGCTGACGCCGACCAGCGGGTCGCCATGACCCAGGGCGTCGTGCAGGCGGCGGTTCTCGGCGCGCGCGCGCGCCAGCTCCAGCGCGCTCCGGATGGTGACCAGCAGGCTCTCGGGCGCGAGCGGCTTCTCGAGAAACTGGAAGGCGCCGAGCTTGGTGGCCCGCACCGCGTCGGCGAGACCGGCCTTGCCGCTCATCATCACCACCGGAAGGTCGGGCGCGCGCTGGCGGAGCTGCTCCAGCGTCGTCAGGCCGTCGGGCCCGCCCGGCATCATGAGGTCCAAGAGGACCACGTCGGGAAGGGCCTCGGCCACGGCCTGGAGCGCCGCGGCGCCGTTCGCCGCCTGCACGGTCTCGAACCCCTCGGCCTCGAGCAGGGCGCCTACCATCTTGCGGATGTTGGCCTCGTCGTCCACCAGCAAGACCCGCGGACTCATGCGGGGAAGACCAGCTGGAAGGTGGCGCCGCCGCCCGGCGTCTGGCTCACGGTGATGCTGCCCCGATGGGCCTCGACGGTCTGCCGAACCAGGGCGAGTCCCAGGCCGGTGCCGTCAGCCTTGGTGGTGAAGTAGGGCTCGAACACGCGGTGCCGGAATTCCTCGGGAATCCCGGGGCCGTGGTCCGCGATCGTGACCGCCAGGGCGCGGTCGTCGCCGGCCAGGGAGACGTCGATGGCGCCCTGCCCGCCCATCGCCTCGCTGGCGTTGCGGAGCAGGTTCGCGAACGCCCGGCGGAGCGGCTCGTAGTACCCCAGCAGGGTGCGCCGCGAGCCGTTGGTGGTGAGTCGAACGCTCACCCCCTCGGGCACCCCGGTACGCGACAGCTCCTCGAGCAGCTCACCCAGGTCCACCTCGCTGCGCGGCCCTTCGGGCAGGCGACCAAACTCGGAGAACTCCCGAGCCAGCCGCTCCAGACGCTCGGTCTCCGCGACCAGGACCTCCTGCGCCACCATCAGACGGCCGTCGGCGGCCCGGTCGGAGCCGTCGCCCACCGGCGCCCGCCGCATCTGATCCAGGGCGATCCGCATGGAGGTGAGGGGGTTCTTGATCTCGTGCGCCACCCGGCGAGCCACCTCCCGGAAGGCCCGGAGCCGCTCGGCCTCGAGCTCCCGCTCGCGGGCGCGCTCCAGCGCCTCGGCCAGCTCCCGCAAGGCTTCGCGCAGCGCCTCGAACTCGGGGGCCCCCCGGGTCGGTGGGCCGGCGGGGAGGGGCTCACGCTGGCGGATCAGCCGGGTCCACCCCACCAGCTCGTCAATGGGCCGGGACAGCTGGCGCGAGAGGTGCCCGGCCAGCCGCACCGCGGCAAAGAGGGCGACCAGTCCGAGGAGCGTGACCGCGACCGCGAACCCCGCCGTGTAGTAGCGGAGATAGGTGTCCGCCCGGCGAGCCAGCGTGAGCGAGGTCGAGATCTCCTCGAGGTGGGCCTCATACGCCGCGCGCTCGGCCGGGCCGAAATGCAGGGTGTCCACCTGCTCGAGCATCCGCCGGGCGGAGGCCGCTACCCGTTCGACGGCCGCCCGCGGACCGGCCGCGGGCGCCACGGTGCGCACCGTCAGAATCCATCCCACGACCGCGAGGGTGATGGGGATCGCCGTCATCGCCACGAGCACCAGGAAGATGCGGCGGCGAAAGGGCAGAGCCGGCGGCATATTGGTGCTCCAATCTACGGAAGTGACCCTGGTGTGACAATTCGACACGGACCAGGATCTCGCGGGATGCGGAGCGGGCGCCACGGTGCCGGGAGGGAGCGGATGAAAAGCCACACCCACTATCTCTGGTTCAATACGCAGCGGCGGCAGGAGATCATCGACGTCACGGACGAGGTTGCGCGCCAAGTGGAGAAGAGCGGCGTGCGAGAGGGCTTCGCGCTGGTCAGCGCGATGCACATCACGGCGTCAGTGTTCGTGAACGACCACGAATCAGGTCTGTGGCACGACATCCTGACGTGGTTGGAAAACACCATCGCCCCGTGGGACCCGGGGCGCTACCGCCACAATGAGACCGGGGAGGACAACGCCGCCGCCCATCTCCGCAGCCTGACCATCGGCCACGAGGTCGTCGTCCCGATCACCGCCGGGAAGCTCGACCTGGGGCCCTGGCAACGCGTGTTCTACGGAGAGTGGGACGGGCAGCGTAAGAAGCGGGTGATCATCAAGATCATCGGGGAGTAGGGCCGTGGGGCTCCGCTCTTTCCAGCCGCCGGGAGTCTCGGCTCACCCGAGCGACTTCCCGCCGGGGTGGCCCGTGGATCATCGATGCTCATGGGCCGCTGAACGTTACAACGCCCCATGGATTTGGCGGCGCAAGTCGTTTATTTTCAACGTGTCGTGACGGTGTGGCAGAAGGGAACGGCGAGATGAGGGATGGTCCGGCGAGGGTGAGGGGATGCAGGGGGCGGCACGGGTCTGCCGGACAACCGAGGTTCGCGTGGCGCGGGAGAGAGAGGCGG
>DATLXT010000270.1:0-5987 GCA_035575475.1 Gemmatimonadales bacterium
GCCCCCGCCCCCGCCCCCGCCCCCGCTCCCACGGTCCCCGAGCCGGCCCCGACCGGCGAGGGCCCGCCCCGGGTGGCCGCCGACGGGGGGGCAAAGCCGGTGCTGCCCCCCACGGTGGCCTACGTCGCCGGCCTCATGCCCCTGAGTACAACGGGCGTGGGGGAGTTCCTGCGGGCCCACCCGGCCTACGACGGGCGCGGCGTGTTGATCGCGATCCTCGACTCCGGGATCGACGCGGGTGCCCCGGGACTCGTCGTGACCAGCACCGGGGCGCCCAAGGTGCTCGACCTGCGCGACTTTTCGGGCGAGGGGCGGGTGGCTCTGGTGCCCGTCGAGCCCGCGGGCGACGGCCGGGTGATGGTGGGCGGCCGGCTCTTGCGCGGGGCGGGCCGGATCGCGCGGCTGGCGACGAGCGGCCGGTGGTACGCCGGGACCTTCCGGGAGTTGCCGCTCGGCCGGCCTCCGGCCGCGGACCTCAACGGCAACGGCACCAATACCGATGAGTACCCGGTGATCGTGGTTCGGGCCACCGACGGGTGGGCCGCCTTCCTGGATTCGAACCTCGACGGCTCATTCGAGGACGAGATGCCGCTGCACGACTATCGCCAGGGGCGCGAGACCCTGGCGCTGGGAACCGAGCCGATCACCCTGGCGGCGAACCTCGAGGAGTCCGACCGCGGTCCGGTGCTGGATCTCTACTTCGACACCTCGGGTCACGGCACCCACGTGGCCGGCATCGCCGCGGGGTTCAACCTGTACGATGTGCAGGGCTTCCACGGCGTGGCTCCGGGAGCTCAGCTCATCGGCCTGAAGATCGCCAACAACGCACGCGGCGGAGTGACGGTCCACGGCAGCATGGTGCGCGCGATGGAATACGCCGCGCGATTCGCCCAGCGCCGCGGTCTCCCGCTGGTGCTGAACCTCAGCTTCGGGGTGGGGAACGAGCGCGAGGGACGGGCGGTGATTGATTCGATCGTCAACGCCTTCATCGCGGCGCATCCCTCCGTGGTCTTCGCCATCAGCGCGGGGAACGACGGACCCGGCCTCTCGACCGTGGGGTTCCCGGGCTCGGCCGATCTCGCGATCACCGTGGGGGCCACCTATCCCGGGGTCTTCGCCCGGCCCCCGGAGCCCGGCGGAACCCCGCCGGCTGACCGGCTGGGGTTCTGGAGCGCGCGCGGGGGCGAACTCCTCAAACCGGACGTCGTGGTCCCGGGAATCGCCTTCTCGACCGTGCCCCGGTGGAACCTCGGCGAGGAGGTGAAGCTCGGGACCAGCATGGCGGCGCCGCACGTTTCGGGCCTCGCCGCTTGCCTCCTGTCCGCCATGGCGCAGGAAGGACGCCGGGTCTCCGGGGCCGACATCGCGCAGGCGCTCGCGGCGTCGGCCCGGCGCTTCACCGGAGCCACCGTGCTCGATCAAGGGGCGGGCGTCCCGCAGTTGACGGCGGCCTACGAGTGGCTGGTGGCGGGCCACCAGGGATCGCGGTATCTGGTCCGCACCGCGAGCGGCGCTTCGGCGGCGTTCCGCCACTCGGGAGCCCTATCCGAGGGCGATACGCTGGAGGTCTTTCGGGTCTCGCACGCCGCCGGGCTGCGGGCGGCGCAGTACCTGCTGCGCCCCCTCGTGCCCTGGCTCTCGGCGCCCGACCTCCTGCCCGCCGCGCCGGGAGTCACCGAGATCCCGGTGGTCCGGCGTCCGGGGCGCGCGCCGCCGGGCCCCGGCGTCCAGGTCGGGACGATCCTCGCCTTCAACCCGAACGACACACTCGCGGGCCCCCTCTTCCGGTTGGTGACCGCCGTGATCGTCGCGCACGACCTGGACGACCGGCCGTTCGCCGAGCCGCGCCGTGTGGTGCCCGCAGGCGGCGTGCAGCGGTACTTCTTCCAGGTCGACCGCCCCGATGCCACGCTCGAGGCCGCCGTCACGCTTGCGGACTCGACCCGCGAACGGGCGCTCCTGAAGCTCTATGAGCCCGGAGGCCGGCCCTTTCGGGGAGGCGCGGAGCGCACGGTCGGGGAGGACGATGGCGGCACCGCGCGATTCGTGGTGCGGAGCGAAGACCTGGTGCCGGGCGTGTACGAGCTGGACGTGGTGGCCCGCCCGCTCGAGCCGGTCACGGTCGCGGTGCGGGTGGAGCGGTCGCCCGTCGGGCTGGCGGTGACGGCCGGCGACCTGGAGGCGACCAACCACGGGTCTGCGACCGCCCGGGGTCCGCTGCGGGCGTCCCTGCTCGGCGCCCAAGCCACCTTCGCGGTGGACGCTCAAGGCGCGCCCGCCGAAAGCCTGGTGGTTCGGGTACCCGCGTGGGCGGCGAGCGCCGAAGTGGAGGTGCGGCTCCCGCCCGAGCAGTGGGACTGGTTCACGGATTTCGGCGTGACTGTGTTCGATTCGGCGGGCCATCAGGTGGGCCACGAGCCGTTGAACTACGCGGTGGGCCGGCAGTCCGTCGACGTCGAGTCGCCGGGGCCCGGTGCCCCGCTCGTGGTGGAACTCTTTCCGGCCTTCGCGTGGGCGGACCGCGCGCCGCCGTGGCAGGCGCTCGTGTCCGTGCGCTTCCTGCTGCGCGAGCCCCGTCCTCTGAGCGAGGGGCCCGACGTGAGCGTGGTCCCGGGGGGGCGGGTGCGCGTCCCCTTGCCCTCGCCGGGCAGTCTCCCACTGCCACACGGGTTCGTGCCCCTCGTCCAGGCCTCGCTCGGCGGGGCCGTGCGTCGGGTGACGGTGGGAGCCGGGCGCTGAGCGTGAGCGACGGGGCGGTCCGGGTCGCCGCGGGGCAGGGGTTCTGGGGTGATTGGCTCGAGGCGCCCTACCGGCAGGTCACCGGCGGGCCGGTGGATTATCTCATGATGGATTACCTCGCCGAAGTGACCATGTCCATCATGCAGAAGCAGAAGTCCCGCGATCCCGCACTGGGCTACGCCACGGACTTCGTCCCGCTGATGGAGCGCCTGCTCCCGATTCTGGTGGAGCGCCGCATCAAGGTCACCGCGAACGCGGGGGGCGTGAATCCCCGGGGCTGCGCCCGGGCGGTGGCCGAGGTCGCGCGCCGGCTGGGCCTCGCGGGGCGGCTCCGGATCGGGGTGGTGACGGGAGACGACTTGCTGGAGCGTCTCGACGCGCTCCTCGGGCGGGGGCACGAGCTGCGGAACCTCGACACGGGCCGGCCGCTGGCCGAGGTGCGGGATCGGGTGCTGGCGGCTAATGCGTACCTCGGGGCGACTCCGGTGGTCGAGGCGCTGGCGGGCGGCGCCGACCTGGTGATCACCGGCCGCGTCACCGATACCGGGCTGACCCTGGCGCCGTTGATCCATGCGTTCGGCTGGCGGCCCGA
Organism: Gemmatimonadales bacterium; assembly: GCA_035575475.1. Taxonomy (GTDB): domain Bacteria; phylum Gemmatimonadota; class Gemmatimonadetes; order Gemmatimonadales; family GWC2-71-9; genus DATLXT01. Next base: position 3,332 of record DATLXT010000270.1, read on the forward strand.
CGATTGGGACCGGTTGGCCGCGGGGACCGTGGCGGGGCACATTATCGAGTGCGGGGCGCAGGCCAGCGGCGGCAACTGCCTGGCGGACTGGGAGACCATCCCCGACCTGGCCCACGTGGGGTACCCCATCGTGGAGGCCCGGCCGGACGGGACCTTCGATATCGTGAAGCACCCGGGTACCGGGGGGCGCATCAGCGTGGCCGGGGTGACCGAGCAGCTGGTGTACGAGATGGGCGACCCGACGGCGTACATCACGCCGGACTGTATCGCCGACTTCACCACGATCCGGTTGGCCCAGGTCGGGCGGGACCGGGTACGCGTGAGCGGGGTGCGGGGCGGGCCGCCGACCGACCGGTTGAAGGTCTCGGTGGCCTATTTCTACGGGTACAAGGCCGTGGGGACGCTGGTGTACGCCTGGCCCGACGCGCTGAAGAAGGCGAAACTGGCCGATCGCATCCTGCGCCGGCGTCTCGCGGACCTGGGGCTCGAGTTCGAGGCGATCCGCACGGAGTTCGTGGGCGCGGGCGCCACTCACGGGCCGCTGGCGGCGCTGGGCCCGCTGGCCGACGACCTGCCCGAGGTGGAGCTGCGGATCGCCGTGCGGAGCCGGGAGCGGGGGCCGGTGGAGCGCTTCACCCGGGAGATCGCCCCGCTGATTCTCAACGGTCCCCCCAGCGTCACGGGGTTCGCCGGGGGGCGGCCCAAGCCGGAGGAGATCGTGGCGTACTGGCCGGCGCTGATCGATCGCCGTGAGGTTCGGCCGAGCGTGGAGTTCGTGGACGTATGAACCGGCGCCTGGACCGAGCCGCAAAGGGAGGGAGCGCGAGGGGGCGCCGGCGCAGGGTGCGCCTGCTCCAGCTCGCGCACGCCCGCTCCGGGGACAAGGGGGACACGGCCAACATCGGGGTGATCGCGCGGAAACCCGAGTATTATCCCCTCCTCGTGCGGGAGGTGACGGCGGCCCGGGTGGCGCGGCATTTCAAGGGTCTGATCACGGGCCCCGTGGAGCGATTCGAGTTGCCGAACCTCCACGCGCTCAACTTTCTGCTTCACGGGGCTCTGGACGGCGGGGGAACCGTGTCGCTCAAGACCGACGCCCAGGGCAAGGTGCTTTCCACCGCGCTGCTCCGCATGGAAGTGGAGGTGCCCCGGTGACCGCCCCATCTGCCGAGCGGGTCCTGGTCTCGATCCAGAACGGTGTGCTGACCGGGGTACTCAACCGTCCCGAGAAGCGGAACGCGATCGACGCGGCGATGATCGACGCGCTGCACGCGCTCCTGGATCGGGCCGAGCTGGACCCGGCGGCCCGGGTCCTGGCGCTCCGCGGCGCCGGTTCGGACTTCTGCGCGGGGATGGACCTGAACGAGCTGCTCGCGTCGGCGGACAAGAGCGTGGAGGAGAACCGGCAGGGGGCGCTGCATTTCGGCGATCTCTTCGTGCGCCTGCGGAAGCTCCCCAAGCCCGTCGTGGCCGTGGTCCAGGGCCGCGCCCTGGCGGGCGGCTGCGGGCTGGCCACGGCCTGCGACCTGGTGGTGGCCGCGGAATCGGCCCAGTTCGGCTACCCCGAGGTCCAGCGAGGGTTCGTGCCGGCCCTGGTGATGAACATGCTGCGGCGCGCGGTGGGCGAGAAGGTGGCCTTCGACCTGGCGGCTACCGGGCGCACCCTCACGGCCACGGAGGCCGCGGCCGTGGGACTGGTCTCGCGGGTGTACGAGGATTCGGACTTCGACGAACAGGTCGCCGACCTGCTCCGGGCCCTGGCCGCGAGCAGCGCGTCGGCCCTGGCTTTCACCAAACAGGAGCTTTACCAGCTCGACGGCATGTCGTTCGAGGACGGCATCCGGCTCGCCGCCGACGTCAACGCCGTGTCGCGCACCACGCCCGACTTCCGGGCGGCGTTGTCGGCCTTTCTCCACCGGTGACCTGGCTCGGGCTGCGCGGACGCCGCCGGGGTGTCGCTACCCCGCGCCCCCGGGCCCTCCGCGACCCCGGCGGGGTCCTCGTGGTGTCGTGCTACGAGCTGGGTCACCAGCCGCACGGGATCGCCCTGCCCGCCGCCTTCCTCGAGCGAGCCGGCTTCACTCCCGCGGTGCTCGACCTCAGCCGGGGCCCCCTGGATGAAGCCGCGGTACGGCGGGCGGAGGTGGTGGCCCTGTCGGTTCCGATGCACACGGCTCTCCGCGTCGGAATCGGCGCCATGCGGCGGATCCGGGCGCTCCAGCCCCGCGCGTTCATCTGCTGCTACGGACTGTACGCCTGGCTCAACGCCGAATACCTGCTCGACGGGACGGCGGACGCGGTGATCGGCGGGGAGTACGAAGGGGCGCTGGTCGCGCTGCTGGAAGACCTCGCTCGGGGAGGCAGGGGAGAGGTGCCGGGGGTCTGGACCCGGGGCCGGCGCTCCGAGCCCGTGCTCGAGCGCCTGGACTTCCCGGTTCCCGCTCGCGGGGGTCTGCCTCATCTGGCGTCGTACGCGCGGTTGGTGGACGGGGCGCGGGAGGCGGTCGCGGGGTACACCGAGACCACACGCGGCTGCCTCCACCACTGCCTGCACTGTCCGGTTCCGCCGGTGTACGGCGGACGGTTTTTCGCCGTGCCGCAAGCGGTCGTCCTCGCGGACGTGGAGCGTCAGGTGGCGGCGGGCGCCCGCCACATC
>DATLXT010000271.1:0-2317 GCA_035575475.1 Gemmatimonadales bacterium
AGCCGCGGCCCTGCTCGTTGTGGAACAGCTCGGGGCGACCCCACCGGAAGAGAAACAGGTCCTCGTAGCCGTCGTTGTCGTAGTCGCCCCACACCGCGCCCATGGAGACGCCGGTGGAACGACGATTCACGTCGGCCAGGCCCAGTCGTGGGGCCACGTCCTCGAAGGTCCCGTCGCCGCGGTTGCGATACAGCGCGTTGCGGCTGTCCACCGCGCTGTTGGTCAGGTGGAGATCCTGCCAGCCGTCGCGGTCGAAGTCCACCACCGACACGCTGGCGCCGTAGGCGGCCACCCACGGCATGATGGGCCGCAACCGAGGATCGAGCTCCGGAGCCCGATGGGCGAACCGAATGCCGGCCGCGCGGGACACCTCCTCGAAGGCAAAGCCGTAGCGCTCCAGCGCCCCGGCCCTGGCGGACAGCGCCGCGGCCGCCGTGGTGGGCGGGGCGAGGCGTCGCACCGCCAGGGGAGCCGCCAGCACGGCGACGAACGCCAGGATGACCAGCGCCCGGGTGGCCTTAGCGCGCGCGGCTAACGGTGAGCGCACGGTGAAAGGTCCGGGCGGTGACGTATCGGGTGTGAAAGGTCTTCCAGTCATCGGGGTGGAGCCGGTATGCGGGATCGTCTTCCAGGCGTCCCGGCGGCCGGCCGTAGTCGGTCATCCCGTGGTAGGGCAAGGGGAGCACCGTGGTCGAAAATCCGGTGTTGTAGTCGCCGTCTTTCACCCAGCCGTCACCGACGAGCACAAAATCGCGGGTCCAGCCGGAACGGGGCGGCGGCGGGGCGGCGAACTGCAGCGCCAGCTCGTCGCCCGCGTTCATGATAACGTACCGGTCGTCAGTGGCCTGAATCAACGGCCCCACGTCGCCGAAGCGCGTGTAGTAGCCGACCAGGTCCCGCCACCGGGGAGCGACGGCGGCCAGGGTCTCGTAGTCCGGCAACTCGGGCGCCCGGCGGCCGGCCTGCCGCACGGCCGAGAACCCGCGGTAGCGCAATTCCGCCACGGCCGGGAGCACCCGATGCATGGTGACTGGTGCCTCGGGCCGGCCCACCGCCCAGGCGATACGGTCCCAGTAGATCTCCAGATTGGTCCGCAGGCGGAGGCGCCGCGGCGCCCCGGGCGGGAAGGCGCCCCGGAGGTCGACCAGCATGGTCTTGGTCTTGCCGGCGGGAAAGCCGAGGTCCGATTGCGCCACGACCCAGCCGCCCGTCCCGTCCGCCACCTCCAGCTGGAGGCCGCCCGGGAAGGGGCCGCCCCGCTGGCTCACGGCCACGTTGATGGACGCGTCGGTCGGATAGACCCAGCCCGAGGCCACCAGCCAGAGCGGACCCTCCGTGGGCACCGCGGGACCCAGCGCCACTTCGACCCAGTGCTCCTCGGCGATGCCCTGATACGGCCCCAGGGTGAAGGTGTCCAGGAACCGCTCGTCCAGGTCCCGGATCAGCGCGGTGACGTCCCGACCCCGATGGTCCCACGCCCCGGCCACCGCACCAAGGGCGCCGGTCAGCGTGACCCGGGGCTCGGGCGCGGGCAGGGTGAACCGCTCGTCAACCCAGGCCTCGGTGCCGGCCGGGTGGTCCACCACCAGCAGGGCGACGTGGTCGAAGAAGTGGGTCTCCCACAGCTCTCCGGTGATGCGGACGTGGTACGTCCCGTTTCTCGGGGCCAGCTGGTCGCCCGGAATCCGGATCCAGTCCTCGCTGTGGATGACGGCGGCGTCCCCCCGGGCGTTGATGCGCAGGCCCAGCGCCGTGCGCCAGAGGAAGTCGGTGACGAAGCGCATCCGCCGCCCGTCGAACGCGAAGACCCAGGGACAGGAGCCCTTGAGGCGCTGGCGGGTCAGGACCGTTTCGTTGGTGGCGGCCAGGTTGAACTCGGCCTGCACGCTGCCGTTGGGCCAGATGATGCGGGCTACCTCCACCACCGGGTGATCGCCGAGGCCGAAGTGCACCACCGGTCCCCGGATCGCCTGCTTCTGATAGAGCAGCCCCGCCCGCACCTCGATTTCGCCGCCCACGCCGAACGGGTTGATTCGGCGATCGCCCGTGGCTTCCGCGGCGCGCGGCCGGATGACGGCGGAGAAGTAGTCCTTGACGCCTCGATTCGCAAACCACCGGGGGCGCCCGTCTCGCGACACGCCGAAGAGGTCCAGGCGTCCTTCCCCGCTGAGATCGGCCACGTCGGTGATGCGGAAGGCCAGTTCCCGGTGCGGCTCGAGCCTCCCGTCCGCCTTGAGCCACACCTGGGCTCTCGTGGGGGCGGCTCCCAGGAGATCGACGTCCCCGTTGTTGTCGAAGTCGGCCGCGAAGAGGCGGG
>DATLXT010000272.1:0-9000 GCA_035575475.1 Gemmatimonadales bacterium
AGCCACTTGGACAGCGTGCCTTCGGCGATGGACTCGCCCATCTGGGGCATCAGGACGTCAACGCGTGCCATGGCATCTCCTGGGGGACGTCAGCACCGAGGTCCGACGTCCGATGTCTCAATAGGCCGCCAGCCATCTCGCGGCTTTGACGATATCCTCGGTCTGCGGGAGCACAAAGTCCTCGAGCGTCGGGGCGTACGGCAGCGGCACGTCGTGGGCGGTGACCCGCATGATCGGGCCGTCGAGCCAGGCAAACGCCTGCTCGTTGATGCGCGCCGTGATCTCGCCGGCCAATCCGCCGGTGCGGGTGTCCTCGTGGACGATGAGCACCTTGTTCGTCTTCTTCACGGTGGCCATGATCGCGGCGTCGTCCAGCGGCAGCAGGGTGCGGAGATCCAGCACCTCGACCGACAGCCCGTCCGCGGCTTCCAGGGTTTCCGCCGCCTCGAGCGACTTCCACACCGTGGCTCCATACGTGATGATCGAGAGGTCGCGTCCCTCGCGCGCCAGGCGGGCCTGGCCCAGGGGCACGACCAGTTCTTCGCCTTCGGGGAGATCCTCCTTGATCCGGCGATAGAGCCACTTGTGCTCGAGGTAGAGAACCGGGTCGTCATCGCGGATCGCGGCCTTGATCAGCCCCTTGGCGTCGCGGGCGGTGGCCGGGGCCACGATCTTGAGCCCGGGCGTATGAAAGAAGGCGGCCTCCGGGTTCTGCGAGTGGAACGGCCCTCCCCGGACGTATCCCCCGCACGGCCCCCGCACCACGATCGGCGTCGCGAGCCCCGCCCGGTAGCGCGCCGTCGCCACGTAGTTGGTCAGCATGTCGTAGGCGCAGGAGATGAAGTCGATGAACTGCATTTCCGCCACCGGCCGCATCCCCATGTGCGCCGCGCCCGCCGCCGCTCCCACGATGGCGGCTTCGGAAATCGGCGTGTCGATCACCCGCGCCGGTCCGAACCGCGCGAGGAACCCCTCGGTGACCTTGAACGCGCCGCCGTACACCCCGATGTCCTCGCCCAGGAGAAAGACACGCTCGTCGCGCTCCATCTCCTCCCAGAGCCCCTGGCGCAACGCCTCGAGGTAGGTGATCTCGGCCATCAGAGCCGCCGGAACCAGAGCTTCTCGGCCGAGGGCGGGTCGGCGTACACCCCGGGGAGCGCCGTCTCGCCCTCGGGCAACGGCTCCTCGAGACAGGCATCCGTGGCCTCGTCCACCTCGGCCCGCGCCCGGTCGTCAATGTCCTTCAGGTCCGGTTCCTCGGCCCATCCGCTCTCCAGCAGGCGGCGCACGTAGCGGTCCACCGGGTCGTTCTCCCTCTCCCAGTACTCGAGTTCCGCCCGCGGCACGTAGTGCTGGTTGTCGTGTTCGGCGTGCCCTTTGCGCCGGTAGGTCTTGACCTCGATGAACTGCACGCCCTGGCCCTGGCGGGCCCGCTCCACCGCGGACTTGGCGGCTTCGTACACCGCCAGCACGTCGTTGCCGTCCACGGTCACCGCGGGAATCCCGTACCCGCGGGCCCGCTCGGCGAGGTCCTTCACGGCGAACTGTTTCTCGGGCGGGGTGGAGTACGCCCAGTGATTGTACTCCCCGATCACCACCAGGGGGCACCGCTGGACCGCCGCGAAGTTGAGGCCTTCGTGAAACGTGCCGGTGGACATCCCGCCGTCGCCGATGTAGACCAGCCCCACCCGCGGCTCGCCCCGCATCTTGAAGGTGAGCGTGATGCCCGCCATGACCGGGAGCATGTCCCCCAGATGCGAGATCTGCCCCAGGTAGCCGAGGGCGAGATCGTTGAAGTGCACGTTCATCTCGCGCCCGCGGGTCGGGCTCCCGGCCTTGGCCATGTACTGGCGCAGAATCTCGACGGGCTTCGCGCCCATCACCAGCAGGGCGCCCAGGTTCCGGATCAGCGGCGACAGGATGTCCCGATGCGGCCCGCGCTCCAGCGCGTAGGCCGACGCCACCGACTCACCCTCCTGCCCCAGCGACCGGAACAGCCCGCCGATGACCCGCGTCTGGCGATACAGCGCGGTCAGCCGCTCCTCCAGCGTACGGGTCAGCCGCAGGTAGTAATACATGTCGAGCAGCCGGTCCCGGGTCAGTCCCGGAGGGATGGCGGCGGGAGCGGGCGCGGCGCGGGAGGTCATGGGTACATTATAATCTATGGCTACCGCGAAACTGTGGGTGACCGGCATGACCTGCGGCCACTGTCAGACGAAAGTGGCCAATGCCCTGAAGAGCGTCCCCGGCGTCTATTCCGCCGTCGTGGACTTGCAGGACGGCGAGGCCGAAGTGGACTTCGACGACGACATCGTCACGGCCGATCGCCTCCTGGCCGCCGTCGAACACGCCGGGTACAAGGCCCGCCTCGCCGGCTAGTACGCCCCCCGCAACTGGTGCGTGGGCTCCGCCTCCCGGTGGACCACGGCGAGAAAGCGCTTGGCGATCTTGTCGAGCTCGGCTTCCCCCACCTGATCGGTACTGACCTCGACCAGCGTGTAGTGCCCGCCCTCGGGACGGGCCGTGATCGTGACCTTCCCGGTGGGACCGCTGTAGGTCCGCCGACGCGGGGTCTCCTCGGCCGGCACCATCCGGCCGCCGAAGTACTCGGCGGCCAGCTGTAAGACGCGGTCCGGATCGACGGTGGTACGATGGAAGTACTTCATGCGGGTCGGAACCTCCTCAGCGCCAGGCTGTTCAACACCACGCTCAGACTCGACCACGCCATCGCCGCACTCGCCACCACCGGCGACAGCAGAATCCCGGTGAACGGGTACAGCGCGCCGGCCGCGATCGGAATGCCCAGCGCATTGTAGCCGAACGCCCACCCCAGGTTCCCGCGAATGGCCCCGAGCGTCCGGCGGGCCAGCTCGACCGCCGTCGCCACCCCGCGGAGATCCGCCCGGATGAGGGTCACGTCCGACGCCTCCATGGCGATATCCGTCCCCGTCCCGATGGCGATCCCCACGTCGGCCTGGGCCAGGGCCGGAGCGTCGTTGAGCCCGTCACCCACCATCGCCACCCGCTTCCCCTGGCGCTGTAGCTTCCTCACGAGGTCGGCCTTCTGCGACGGCAGGACTTCGGCGATCACGTCCGCGATCCCCACTTCCCGGGCCACAGCCTCCGCCCCTTTCCGAGAGTCGCCCGACACCATGATGACGGCGAGCCCCAGCCGCTTGAGCCGCTCGACCGCTTCGCGCGCCGTGGGCTGGAGCGGATCGCTGATCGCCACCACCGCGTGGACCGTATTGTTGACCACCACGATCGCGGGTGAGCGTCCCTCGGCCGCCAGCCGGTCGGCATCCTCGCCCAGCGCCCCCAGCTCGAGGCTGCGTTCGCGCGCATGCCGGAGCGAAATCACCTCCACGATCCGGCGGTCCACCACCCCGCGCACGCCCCGCCCTTCCATGACCGCGAACTTCTCCACCGGCAGCGGCTCCACCCCCTTGTCCGCCGCCGCCTTGAGGATGGCGCGCGCCAACGGGTGCTCGGAGCGCTGCTCCACCGAGGCGGCCGCCCGCAGGACCTCGGCGGGGGCGATGGCCGTCCCGTCGGGCCGCCGCGCCGTCACGATGTGCGTCACCGCGGGCCGGCCCTCGGTGATGGTGCCGGTCTTGTCCAGCAGCACCGTGCGGACTTTCGCCAGCCGTTCCAGGGCGTCCCCTCCCCGGATCAGGATGCCGTGCTCCGCGGCCTTCCCCGTCGCGACCAGGATGGCGGTGGGGGTGGCGAGCCCCAGGGCGCAAGGGCAGGCGATGATCAGCACGGTGACCAGGGCCACGGTGGCGAAGAGCGGCGCGGGCTCCGGCCCGACATCGAACCAGACCACGAAGGCCGCGATGGCGACGGCCAGGACCACCGGCACGAACACCCCCGCCACCCGGTCGGCCACCCGCTGGATGGGCGCCTTGGCGGTCTGCGCGTCCTCGACCAGCCGGATGATCTGCCCCAGGGCCGTGTCCTTGCCCACCCGGGTCGCCCGGAAGATGATGCTCCCCGTGGTGTTCACGGTCGCGCCGATCACCTCGTCGCCCGGCCGCTTGGCGACGGGGAGCGGTTCGCCGGTCAACATGGATTCGTCCACCGCCGAGGCGCCTTCGAGCACCACGCCGTCCACCGGGATCTTCTCCCCCGGCCGGACGATCACCCGGTCCCCCGGCGCCACGGCCTCCACCGCCACCTCGACTTCCCGCTCCTCCCGCAACACCCGGGCGGTGCGGGCGCGCAGCCCGGCCAGGCGCTGGATGGCCTCCGAGCTCTTCCCCTTAGCCCGCGCCTCCAGCAGGCGTCCCAGCAGGATCAGCGCGATGATCGCCGCGACCGCCTCGTAGTACACGTCCGCCGGGAGCCCCGCCCGGTGGAACAGGCCCGGGACCGCCGTGGCCGCGAGGGAGTGGAGGAACGCCGCCCCGGTGCCGAGCGCGATCAAGGTGTTCATGTCGGCCGTCCGGTGCCGGAAACCGCTCCAGGCGCCGTGGTAGAACTGCCGCCCCGACCAGAGGACGACCGGCAGGGTCAGCCCCGCGAGACCGATCTTCACCAGTTCGGGCGTGAGCTCCCAGCGTCCGGCGATGGCCTCCCGCAGCCGCAGGGCGGCCGGCATGAGCAGGCGGCTCAGCAGGTCGTACTGCCGGAAGGTGTCGTGCGCGCCGGGCGGCTCTGCGGCCATCAGCCACATGGAGCCCAGCATGGCGAGGATCGTGACCGCGGCGGCGAGCAAAAATTTCCCGGTGAGCGCGCGAAGCTCGCGCCGACGGAGCAAGCGTTCCCGCTCCACCGGGTCTTCGGCCGCGATGGGCGCCGCGACCTCGAAGCCCGCGGCCCGTACCGCCGCTTCCAGCGCGTCGGCCGTGGTGGCGCCGGGGATGTAGTCTACCGTCACCGTCTCGGTGGCCTGGTTGGCCGCCGCCCGAATCACGCCCGGCACGCGAGACAGCGCGCGTTCGAGCGGCACCACGCTCGGCGCGTAGTGCAAGTCCGTCACGCCGAAGCTCACGCTCGCCTTGCCGCAGTCGTAGCCGGCCTGCCGCACCGCTCGGATGAGCTGGGCGACGCCGGTCTGAGCCTCGTCGTACTCCACGGCGGCCTTGCCGGTGGCGAAGTTGACCAGGGCGCTGGTGACGCCCGGCGCGCCGGCCAGCGCCTCCTGGACGGTGACGGCGCAGGAGGCGCAGCTCATGCCCTCGATGGGCAAGACGATGCGGACGTCAGCCATGGAAGCGGTGGGGCGAGGACGCGGCGCGTCGGGGCGCGTCGGCCGGCTCGACCACGACCACGCCCCTCAGGACGTCCTCGCCACAGCGGAAGTAGTACTCGCCGGGCCGCTCCGGGGTGAACTCGACGGCGGTGGTCTCGAAGGCGGGGAGCTCGCGGTCGATGCCGAAGGCGTCGAACACCACTCGCGCCGAGCAGTCCGCGGTCTCGTCCCGGTAAAACTGGAGCCGCACCGGTGTTCCCGCCCGCACCACGATGGTATCGGGGATATAGCCGCCCCGGACCGTCACCGGCACTTCCTGCACCCCGGGCGCCGGAGCCGTCGGGGATGCCTGTCGCGGGCCCAGGAAGTACCACAACTCCCAGACGATCGCGGCCGCGCCCAGGATGGTGACGACCAGCTCGGCCGGAGTCACACCTGTTCGTAGTACTCGATGCCCAGGTGGGTGATCTGCTCCTCGCCCATCATCCAGCGCAGGGTGTTCTTGAGTTTGGTCTGCTGGATGAAGAGATCGTGCTCGGGATAGAGCCCCGGCCCCACCTGCGGGCTCTTGAAGTAGAACGACAGCCATTCCTGGATGCCGGACAGCCCGGCCCGCTGAGCCAGATCGAAGAAGAGCGCCAGGTCCAGTACCAGCGGCGCGGCGAGAATCGAATCGCGACACAGGAAGTCCACCTTGACCTGCATCGGGTAGCCCAGCCACCCGAAGATGTCGATGTTGTCCCAGCCTTCCTTGTTGTCGCCCCGCGGCGGGTAGTAGTTGATGCGCACCTTGTGGTAGATCTTGCCGTAGAGCTCCGGGTACATGTCGGGCTGGAGGATGTATTCCAGCACCCCGAGCTTGGATTCCTCTTTGGTCTTGAACGATTCGGGGTCGTCCAGCACCTCGCCGTCGCGGTTCCCGAGAATGTTGGTCGAATACCAGCCGGCCAGGCCGAGCATCCGCGCCTTGAACGCCGGGGCCAGCACCGTCTTCATCATGGTCTGACCGGTCTTGAAATCCTTCCCCCCGATCGGGACGCGGCGCTCCTCCGCCAGCCGCTCGAGCGCCGGAATGTCCACCGTGAGATTGGGCGCCCCGTTGGCGAACGGCACGTTCTCCATGAGCGCGGCGTAGGCGTACAGCATGGACGGGGCGATGGCCGGGTCGTTCGCCGCCATCGCGTGCTCGAACGCCCGGAGGGTCGCGTGCGCCGGCCCGGGCGTGAGAAACACCTCGGTCGAGGCGCACCAGATCATCACCAACCGCTCGGCCCCCGACGCCTGACGGAACTGGCGGATGTCCTCGCGCAGCGCTTCGGCGAGGTCCCGCTTGGTTTTCGCCCGCTTGACGTTGGGACCCTGAAGCCGCTTGACATAGTTCTGGTCGAACGCCGCCGGCAGGGGCTTGATGGTCTCCAGAAATCCCTTGATGGGGTCCAGGTGTTCGTGACGGTCCAGGACGCCGGCCTTGATGGCGGCCGTGTAGGCGTCGTCCGGGATCGGATCCCAGGCCGCAAATACCAGGTCCTCGGCGTTCGCCAGCGGGACGAAATCCCGGATCTTCGGCACCCGCCGCTCCGTCCGCTTGCCCAACCGGATGGTGGCCATCTGGGTCAGGGACCCGATGGGCAGCGCCCGGCAGCGCCGCACGTTCTCCACGCCCGCGATGAAGGTGGTCGAGACGGCGCCCAGTCCCACCAGCAGCACGCCGAGCTTCCCCTGCGCCGGCGCGATGTCGCGCCCAGCCTGTTGCGGCACGGTCAGTGTCCTTTCCGCAGAGCGGGCGCGTGACCGGGGAGGGTGTCGCGTTGCCGGGGCACGCGCCCCGCGGCGCGCGCCGCGATGTGCGCCACGTGCACCACCCGCTGCACCACCGTGATGGCCGTGGCCAGTCCCAGAAGGGCGACGATCCAAAAGAGCAGCACCCCGCGCGGCCCGGCCCCGAACACCAGCGCCGGAAGCCCCAGCACCAGGACCCGTTCCGCCCGCGCCGCCAGCCCCACCTTGCAGTCCAGCCCCAGCCCCTCGGCCCGCGCCCGCGTGTAGGAAACCAGCAGCGAAGCGGTCAGCGCCGCGATGGCGAGCCCCACGGCCAGGGTCTGCCGCTCCGGGGGCACCCCGCCTCGAAGGAAAAACAGCGCGATCCCCGCGAACAGGGCCGCCTCGCCCACCCGGTCGAGGGTGGAGTCATAGAACGCCCCGAAAGTCGTGGCCCGGCCGCCCTGCCGCGCCACCTGGCCATCCAGAATGTCGAACAGCCCGCTGACCAGGAGGAGCAGGCCGCCCAGCCTCACCTGCCCCAGCGCGAAGGCGGTGGCCGCCCCCAGGACGACGAGCAGGCCCACGGTGGTGAGCGTGTTGGGGCTCACCTGTCCCCGGATCAGCAACCGGGCCAGCGGGGCCACGGCCCGCACGAACCCGTCTTTGACCGATTGGGGGATGACGTTCATGAGCGCGGGGAAAGTAACGACCGCCTACGTGCTAGTAAAGCAAGTACTTGGCGCGCAGGCCCCGGAACTGCTCCAGCCCGGCGGTCCACCGATCCCAGATCACCGATGCCTCCCATCCCGCGAGGATCGCCTCGCGCAGCTCCGGCCCCGCCGCCAGGCGGTCGAACCCCTCCGGCCGAAAGCGCAGCGAGTCGCCGTGGGCGGCCCGAATCGCCGCCAGCAGCCCCACGGCGAGCCGGGCCGGGTCGTACACCGATCGCTCGGTCACCCGCATCCGCAGGCCCCGCAGGGGAACCCCGTCGTACTTCCCGTCTGTGGGCGCGCGCGGGGTAAATTCGACCGCCGTCACCTCCACACCGGCCCCATCGGGCAGGCGGCGCAGGACCGCGTCGGGGTCGAGCCACGGCGCGCCGATCACCTGGAAAGCGAACGGCGTCCCGCGGCCCACCGACAGGTTGGTACCCTCGAAGAGACACGTGCCCGGGTAATGCAACGCGCTCTCGAGGTCCGGCATGTTGGGTGACGGCCGGACCCAGGGCAGACCGGTGGCGTCGAAGTACAGCTCCCGCCGCCACCCCGACGCCGGGACCACGCGGAGATCCGCGCCGATGCCGTACACGTCGTTGCCCAGACGCACCAGCTCGCCCAGGGTCATGCCGTGGCGCATCGCCACCGGGAGTGTGCCCACGAAAACCTCGAGCGGCGCGGGCGCCGGGCGCACCTGTCCCTGCACCAGCTCGCCGCCGATCGGGTTGGGGCGGTCGAGCACCACCACCGGTTTGCCGCGCCGCGCGGCCTCCCGCATCAGGAGCAGCGCCGAGGAGACATAGGTGTAGTAGCGGGCGCCGATGTCCTGCAGGTCGATCAGGAGAACGTCGAGGCCATCGAGGCCGGCGAGGTTGGGGGGCCGCGCCCCGCTGTAGAGGCTGTAGATCGGCAGTCCCGTCGCGGAATCCACCGCGTCGGGCAGGCCGGGCCGGTCTTCGGTCCCCTGGAAGCCGTGTTCCGGGCTGAACAGGGCGGTGAGGCGGACGCCCGGGGTCGCCACGAGCAGGTCCACGTCCCGCCGGCCCTGCCGGTCGATACCGGTGTGGTTCGTGAGCAGGCCGACCTGGCGGCCCCGCACCAGGTGGGCGGAGTCGCTGAGGAGTACCTCGATCCCGGGTCGCACCTGAGCCGGCCCGCTCCGGCCGCAGCCCACCAGCGTCCCGAGCAAGAGGAAGCGCCCGATCCGCATGCGACGGAAGCTACTCCGGCGGCGCTCGGCTTGCAGCCCGGGCCCGGCGCGGTCAACTTCCGGCGTGCCTCGAGAGCGCCGCGTGCGGGGCCGGGGCCTCCCGGCCGCGCTCATCC
>DATLXT010000273.1:0-2151 GCA_035575475.1 Gemmatimonadales bacterium
CCCCCCGCCAGCCCCGTCGCGGCTCACACCAGCTCCAGGAGCTCCGTCTCCCCATCCGAGAGCAACACCGGCCCCTCGGCCGACAGGTGAACGTCGTCCTCGATGCGCACCCCGCCCTGCCCCGCGACGTACACCCCGGGCTCCACCGTCACCACCGCGTCCACCGGCAAGGGGGCCGCGTTGGTCTTCGACAGCCGCGGGGCCTCGTGCACTTCCAGCCCCAGGCCGTGCCCGGTCGAGTGACCGAACGCGTCGCCGAACCCGCGGGCCGTGATCAGGTCCCGCGCCAGCGCGTCGGCCTCCGCGCCGGTCATGCCGGGCCGCAGGCCTTCCCGCACCCGGTGCTGCGCCGCCCGCACCAGCTCGTACAGCGCGCGCTGCGAGCCGGTGGCGCGCCCCCCGACCACCACGGTGCGGGTGATGTCGGCGCAATATCCGTCCACCGTCGCCCCGAAGTCCACCAGCAGGAACTCGCCCGCCTCGACCGCCCGGCGCCCGGCGCGCGCGTGAGGCAGCGCGGTTCGCGGGCCCGAGGCCACGATGGTGGGAAACGGGTGCCCCTCGCTCCCCAGTCGCCGCAGGTGTCCCTCCAATAGCCCCGCGACCTCGAGCTCCGTCAGGCCCGGCCGCACCGCCTCGAGCGTCCGCGCCAACGCCAGGGACGCCAGCTCGGCGGCGGCGCGGATGGCCCGCCGTTCGTCGGGATCCTTCCGCTCCCGCAGCCGCTCGACCAGCTCGCCCGCCGCCCGCCAGCGCCACGGACCCGCCGGCGCCTCGGGACCGGTGAGGCGCTCCGCATCCTTCACCGTGAGGACGTGCGCTTCGTACCCCACCCACTCCAGCGGCCCCAGCCCCGGGAGCTCCTGAAACAGCCGCTCCCACACGTTGGCCCGCTCCACCACCACCCGGGCGACCGCGCCGGCCTCGGCCTGGGCCTGGGCTCCGTACCGGAAGTCCGTCACCAGCAGGACGTCGGCCCGGGTCACCACGACCAGGGCGGCCGAGCCGCTGAACCCCGTCAGATAGCGGACGTTGGGCCGCGCCGTGACCAACAGCGCGTCGAGCCCGCCGGCCTCGAGCGCCCGGATGAGCGCGTCGATGCGCTCGCGCCGCCGGTCAGCGCCCACCACGGGACCTGAGGTGGCCCACCAGGCCCTCGAGTCCCAGCCGGTAACTCTCGGCTCCGAACCCCGTCACCACCCCCACCGCCAGGTCGGCGAGCAGCGACCGCCGCCGCTCGGGCTCCCGCGCGAAGATGTTCGACAGGTGGACTTCCACGAAGGGGACCCGAACCGCCAGCAGCGCGTCGCGCACCGCCAGGCTCGTGTGCGTGAACGCCGCGGCGTTGATCACCGCGCCGTCGGCCCGGCCTTTGAGCCGCTGAATCGCCTCGACCAGCTCGCCTTCGTGGTTCGTCTGGGTCCAGCTCAGGTCCGCTCCCAGCTCCCGCGCCCGAGCCCGCGTCCGCTCCTCGACCTCCGCCAGCGTCGCGCGCCCGTAGAGCTCGGGCTCCCGCTCCCCCAGCAGATTCAGGTTGGGGCCGTTCAGCACGGCGATGTGCACTAGGACTTGAGCTTCTTGAGCCAGGCCTGGAACTGGTCCACGTCGGCCTCATCGTCCGCCGGGAGGCGGGCCTGGCGACCGGAGGTGCGGGGACCGGAGCCACCGGACGAGGCGCCGGCCCCCGGGGCCGACTGCGCCCCGCCGAAGAACTGATCGAACGAGAACCCGCTCTCCGGACCCGGTGCGGCCGACCCAGGCTCGGCACCCGCGGCCCCGGGCGGCGGCGCCGCCGCCGGAGCTTCGCCATCGCCGAACACCGAGTCCAGGGAAATGGTGTCGTCAGCGGGCTTCGTGGGGGCTCCGGGGATCGCCTCCTCGCCCGCGCCTTCAAAGGCTCCCGCGACGATCGCCGACACCTGGGCGTCGCCCGCCGGTGGCGGCTCCGGCCGCAGGATGCCCTTCAGGAAGGCCGCGGCCGAAACCCCGCTCGCGGGCTTCCGGCCTTCGAGCGCGTCGATCTTCGTCTTGAGCCGGGCATCCCCGGGCCGCTGGGCCAGCAGGGCGTGGTAGACGCGCAGGGCATCGTCCCGGTGCCCCTGCTTCAAGTACAACTCGGCCATGGTCTCCGTGACCACCGGCTCCGCCTGC
>DATLXT010000274.1:0-2855 GCA_035575475.1 Gemmatimonadales bacterium
GGTGGTGGGGGTTCATTAACGCGTCGCCACACCCCGTGGGCATCGCCGCCGAGCTGATCGCGACCACGCTCAACAACAATTGCGCCGGTACCAGTCAGGTGGCGATTCAGGTGGAGCTCAAGGTGATCGAGTGGATCGCCCGGCTCCTCGGATTGCCGGCCGATGCGGGCGGACTGCTGGTGAGCGGCGGGTCCATGGCCAACCTGGTGGGGCTGGCGGCGGCGCGCGAGGCGCGCGCGCCCGGCAGCCGGAAGACCGGCCTGCGGGCGCTGCCGCGGCCCCTCGCCCTCTACGCCTCCACCGAGGCGCACTCCTGCATCCGGCGTGCGGTCGAGCTGCTGGGCATCGGCACCGACGGGCTCCGGTCCGTGCCCACCGACCGTTCCCTGCGGATGGACGTCGAGGCGCTCGAGGCCATGATCGCGGCCGACCGCCGGGCGGGGTTCGAGCCGTTCTGCGTGGTCGCCAGCGCGGGCACGGTCAACACGGGCGTGGTGGACCCGCTGGCCCGCATCGCGGACGTGGCCCGGGCGCAGGGGCTCTGGTTTCACGTGGACGGGGCGTACGGCGGGCCGGCGGCGGCCCTGCCGGAGCTGGCGCCGCTTTACCGGGGGATCGAGCGCGCCGACTCCGTGGCGGTGGACCCGCACAAGTGGCTCTACGTCCCCTACGAGTGCGGCGCGACGATCGTGCGGGATCCCGCCCACCTGCGGGCCATGTTCGCCTTGCGGCCGGCCTATCTGGCGTTGGGAGAGGAGGACTACCTGGAGACGCCGGTCTGGCTCTCGGACCTGGGCCCCCAGCTCACGCGCGAGTTCCGGGCGCTCAAGGCCTGGGCCGTGATGCAGGCGATGGGGCTCGACGGCTACCGGGCGCTGTGGCGCAACGACATCGCCGTGGCCAGGGAGATCACCCGCCTGGCGGCGGCCCATCCGCGGCTCGAGGTGATGGCCGAGTCCGACCTCTCGTGCTTCGCCTTCCGGTTCAAGCCGCGCCACGCCGAGATCAACGCCTTCAACCGAGGGCTGCTGGATCGCACCCACCGCGACGGCCGGATTTTCATCACCGGGACGGTGCTGGGCGGGCGCTTCACCCTGAGGGGCTGCGTGACGAACTATCGGTCGACGCTGGACGACGCGCGGGTGTGCGTCGAGACCGTGGTGGAGTTGGGGGAGGCGATGGACCGGGAGATGAGCCGGGTCCCCGGCCTCAGGCGGGCGTGAACCGGTCGAGGAACATGCGCTCGTCCCGCGTGAGCGAGCCCGGGCCGGCCTCGGCGATTTTGGTCATGAGGCGATCGAACTCCTCGCGGTTCACCGGGTGCATGGCCCCCCGATCGATTCGCTTCCAGCGCTCCAGGTCGGAATCGGCCACCGGGCGCGGGGGCGGCGCCGCGCGGGCCCGGAACCGGGCGGCGGAGGAGTGCGATTCGGTGACGCGGAGGTAGAGAAACCCTCCCACGGCTCCCCCGAGGTGGGCGAAATGGGCCACGCCCGGGGCGCCGAACCCCGCCGTCCCGAACAGCGTGAGCACGATCATGATCAGGATCAGGAACCACGCCTCGACCGGGAAGATCCCGTAGACCAGGACGCGGGCGCGGGGCCAGAAGCGGGCGAACCCCACCATCACCCCGTACACCGCTCCCGAGGCGCCGACGATCGGGACCGCGGCCGGGAACATCCCCAGCCACGACCCCACCAGCGAGAGCAGGGCGCCGCTGAGCCCGCTCGCCAGGTAGAGCCCCAGAAAGTGACGACTGCCCAGCCGGGCTTCGAGCATGGGCCCGAAGAAGTAGAGCGACAGCATATTGAAGAGGATGTGGCCCACGCCCGCGTGCGCGAACATGTAGGTGAACGGGGTCCAGGGACGGATCGCGGTGTAGGCCGGCACGTACGCCAGGGCGGCCGCGAGCCCCGGCAGCGCCGCCGTGAGAAAGAACACGATGACGTTCGCGACGATCAGCCGGGTTACCCAGGGAGTCATGCGCATCCGGACTCGTTCGTGGCCGTGATGAGGTCGTATCCTAGCGGCTCGGGGAGTGAGGGGGAAGTCGTGGTGCGAATCACCTACGCCTTGACCTGCCGGCCGGGCGAAGACCCCGTGGCCAAGGCCCAGGACGTCGCGCTCGAGCAGACCGCCGAACTGCCGGCGCCCGCGGTGCCGCCCGACGTGGACGTGGTGGGCACGGTGGAGACCGTGGAGCCGGCGGGCGACGGCCGCTGGCGGGCCGTGATCGCCTACCGTGCCGAAGTCGTGGGCGGCGACCTCCTTCAGCTCCTCAACGTGCTGTTCGGGAACATCTCGATGAAGTCCGGCATTCAGGTGACGGACCTCGAACTCCCTCCCGACCTGCTCGCGCGCTTCCCCGGTCCGGCGTACGGGATCGGGGGCCTGCGGGCGCTCACCGGAGTCTCGCGCCGGCCGATCGTGTGCACCGCCATCAAGCCCCTGGGCCTCGACGCCCGGCGCCTGGCCGATCTGGCCTACCAGTTCGCGCGCGGCGGCATGGACATCGTCAAGGACGACCACGGGCTGGCCGACCAGCCGTCCGCGCCCTTCGCCGAGCGGGTGGCGCGCTGCCAGGAAGCGGTGGCTCGGGCCAACGCGGAGACCGGCGGCCGGACGCTCTACTTCCCCAACGTGACGGCGGGGCCGGCCGAGTTCCTGGCCCGCGCCGAGCGGGCTCGAACCCTGGGGTGCCGCGGAGTCCTCCTGAGCCCCATGCTCACGGGACTGGGCGGGCTCGGCGACCTGGCACGAGACTCCAGGCTCGCCCTGCTCGCGCACCCGACGCTGGCGGGCGCGTTTTTCCACTCCGATCACGGGGTGCGCCCCGAGGTCCTGCTGGGGCGCGT
>DATLXT010000275.1:0-4724 GCA_035575475.1 Gemmatimonadales bacterium
CCGGCGACCGAGCTGCACGTCGTCATTCCCCGCCCCCGGGTCGCGGCGGCGGCCGGGGCGCCCGTCCAGATCCCCGTCATCGCGGCGCGGGGAGGCTTGCCGCAACCCGGCGTGGCGCTGGTGCTTCGGGGGAGCGGGGCGCTCGAAGGGCCGGGAGCGCGCGACCAGATCGTCGCCACGGACGACAGCGGGCTGGCGCGGTTCACGGTCAGCGCGGGGCGGCGTGTGGGGTCCTACCGCCTGGAGGTCGCGCCGGCGGCGGGCGGGGCCCTGCCCGGCCGGCCCACCGTCGAGCTGGCGGTCCGCCCCGGCGGGCCATGGTCCATTGTCGCCGAGCCCCGGCAGATCGTGTTCGAACGAGGACTCGATTCGGTGGCGCCCCTGACCGTCACGGTCCAGGATTCGGTGGGGCTTCCGCTCGCCGGTGAAGTGGTGATCCTCCAGGCCAGCGCTCCCGAGATGGAGTTCGCTCCCGACAGCGCGGTCACGGATTCGTCAGGGCGCGTGCGGTTCGTGGTGACCCGCGGTGGGGTCCGCAGGGGCGGGGTCCTCGAAGTGCGCGTGCGCGACCTCCTGCGCACGGGGGCGGTCGTCGCGCTGGGCGCGCCCATCGCGAGCACCGGGACGGGATTCCACCCCCCGGCAGCGGCCCGGGGCGTCGCCGGCATGTTGCTCGCCGAACCCCTGGTGTTCGAAGCCCGGACCCAGCTCGGTACCCCGGCCGCCGGCCGTCTGGTCGCCTTCCGCGCCATGAACGCGAGCGTGTCGCCCGACACGGCGCTCACCGATTCGGCCGGCCGGGTGCGGGTCGAGGTCACCCTGGGGGAACGGGCGGGAACCGCCGCCGTCATCGCGCGCGTCGATTCCCTGGAGGCGCCGGTCACGCTCCAGGTGCAGGCCGGGCCTCCGGTGGACCTGGTCATGGAGCGGGACGGGAAGCGGGTGGACGGGGGGTTCGTGATCGTGGCGATGCGGGACGAGTTCGTCTTGCGGGTGCGTCTCCGCGACGGCTACGGAAACGCCGCCCCCGCCGGCCCGTTGGCCCAAATGCTGCGCCAGAACGGCGCCCAGATCTCGGCCAAACTCCGCGTCGTGCAGCTGCTGGAAGTGGTCGAAGAGCCCGCCGCGGTGGCGCTGAAGTTCCGGGCCACCCAGGTCGGTGCGTCCGATTTCAAGCTCTCAGCCGGCATCACGTCGACGGTGCGTCTGGAGGTCGTGCCGAGGCGCTGAAGGCCTCAGGTCCGCACCCGATTCCGTCCCGCTTCTTTGGCGCGGTAGAGCGCCTGATCGGCGGCCTGAATCACCTGCTCCGGCGTCTTGCGCCGGCCGTCGGGCTCGGCCGCGCCGATGCTGACCGTCACCGTGAGGCGCTGGCGCGTCCGTCCGTCGTTCGCGCGGGCCGGCTTCCGGCGGGGGCGCAACCGACGGCGGATGGTGAAGCTGGTTTCCTCGATGTCCTTCCGCAGGGCTTCGAGATCGGGCAGGCACTCCTCGACCGCCCTGCCGGAATAGAGCAGGGCGAACTCCTCGCCGCCGTACCGGTAAGCGCGCCCGCCGCCCGGCGCCCGGGCCAGCTTGGCCGCCACCATCTTCAGGACCTGGTCGCCCACGTCGTGCCCGTAGCGGTCGTTGAGCCGCTTGAAGTGGTCCACGTCCACCATGGCCACGGTGTAGCGGCCGCCCAACCGCTGGAGGGCTTCGGTGAGGGCGCGGCGCGCCGGGAGACCGGTGAGCCCATCCTGATACGCCATCAGATAGGAGGCCTCGATCATGGCGACGACCAGGATCAGCCCCGCGGTGGCGAGGTACACCGTGTCGGCCGGACCCGAGCGGGGGGCGTTCAGGCCCAGGAACGCGGCCACCAGGGCCCAGAGGAAGCCGCGATTGGTGGGGCTCGACTGGAACACCAGGCCCGCGCCCGTGAGCGCCAGCGCCGCGACCGAGGCGAGGAAGGGGATCGGCGCGAGCGGGGTCCACTCGAACCAGGCGGCCGGCAGCAGCGGGTGCCCCACCAGCGCGGCACCCCGGGGGGCCGCGAAGCGGGCCACCGCCGCCACGCCCGCCGCCTGAACCAGGAGCAGGGCGAAACGCACCAGCCCGGGGCGGGTAAAGGTGCCGCGCTCGGTCATCAGGGTGATGGCGGCGAGGTTGAGCGGAAGCAGGAGGGCGGTCGTCTGGCTGATGAAGCGTCCGGCGGGCCCGCCGGTCGGATGCGTCAGGACCCACTCGGCCGCGGCCAGGACCAGCAGGGCGAACACCAGGCGGCTGCGCTGGAAGCGCAAGGCCAGGAGCACCCCGAGGCCGAATACGGCGTAGGGATAGACCCCGGCCAGCGCCCGCACCGCCTCCCGCAGGCGGTCCAGCTCGAGCGCCAGGACCGCCGCGACGAGGATCAGCCCCTCGGGAACGAGCCAGGAGCCGAGCCGCTTCAGGACGGCGAGACCCACCGCGCGCTGCTCCGTGATGAATGTGATGACGGCGACGCGCCCGGCGCGCCGGGCGGCATGTAACGGTATGCGTGCCGGCGCCGCGGTCAACCGGTTGCGCGGGGCCGGCGAGGGTGGCGATATTCTGCCCCCGGACGGCGGTATCGTCTAGAGGCCCAGGACGCGGCCCTCTCAAGGCCGAAACACGGGTTCGAATCCCGTTACCGCTATGGTCATCCCCCTCGGGCGAGCCCCCATCGTCTAACGGCCAGGACACCACTCTTTCAAGGTGGGAACAGGGGTTCGATTCCCCTTGGGGGCATGGAAGGACGGGGTTACCCGTTGGCGCCGATAGCTCAACTGGCAGAGCAACTGACTCTTAATCAGTAGGTTCCAGGTTCGATTCCTGGTCGGCGCACTTCCCACCTCGCGGGCCGCGATCACGCCCCGTCGCTCGCGGCCCCGGCCGACCGCCGCACGTAGCTGCCGTCCGACCGAAGCTCCCAGGCGTCGGGATGGCTCAGTTCGGCCTCGAGGATTTCGTCGAGGCGCTGGCGGCAGCCGGGGTCCAGGACCGGCGTCACCACCTCGACCCGGCGCCGCAGGTTGCGCGGGCGCCAGTCGGCCGAGCCCATGAAGTATTCCGGCGCTCCGGCGTTCGCGAACGCGTAGATCCGCGCGTGCTCGAGGAAGCGGCCCAGGATGCTCACCACCCGAATCCGATCGGACAGCCCCGCCACGCCGGGCCGCAGGGTGCACACCCCGCGGACCACGAGGTCCGCCTCCACGCCGGCCGCCGAGGCGCGGTAGAGCGCCGCGATCACGTCGGGATCGGCGAGCCCGTTGAGCTTGGCGCGGATGCGACCTCCCCGGCCGGCGCGGGCATGCTCCGCCTCCCGGTCGATCAGCTCCAGCAGCCGGGGGAGGAGGAAGTGGGGCGAGACCAGGATGCGCCGGAACGCGGTGCGCGGCGCCTGGGAGGAGCCCGACAGCTCGTTGAACAGGTCGTGCAGGTCGGCGCCCAAGGCCGGGTCGGCCGACAGCAGGCCGAGGTCGGTGTAGAGCGCGGCCGTGGCCGCGTTGTAGTTGCCGGTGCCGATGTGCACATAGCGGCGGATCCCGTCCGACTCCCGCCGCACGATCAGCGCCGCCTTGGCGTGAGTCTTCAGATCCACCAGCCCGTACACCACCCGGATGCCGCCCCGCTCGAGCCGGCGGGCCCACTCGACGTTGCGCTCCTCGTCGAACCGGGCCTTGAGCTCGACGAAGACGAACACCTCCTTCCCCCGCTCGGCGGCGCGCAGGAGGGCGTCCACGATCCCCGAGCGCCCCCCGGCCCGGTAGAGCGTGAGCCGGATGGCGAGGACGGCGGGGTCCTCTGCCGCCTCCACGAATAGCCGCTCGACCGTGGCCGCGAAGGAATCGAACGGGTGATGCACCAGCAGGTCCCGTTCGGCGATCACCGAGAACACCGACCGGTCCGGGGGGAGGGGGTCGCGGCCGTGGTGCGGCGGGTAATCGAGTTCCGGGAGCGGCAGGCGGGCCAGCTCGTGCAGGGCGCCGAGATCCAACGGCGGGTCCAGTTCGTACACGTCGCCCGGGCCCAGCGGGCTCCCCGGTGCGGCGTCCTCGAGCTGGAGCTCCCGCAGGATCAGCTCCCGGATCGCCGGGGGCGTGCCGCGCTCGACCTCGAGGCGGACCGCCGGGCCGTAGGGGCGCCGCTTGGTCTCCTCGGCGACCACCTGAAGCAGGTTCACGGCCTGGTGCTCGTCCAGCTCCAGGTCCGCCGCCCGGGTGACGCGAAACGCGTGGGCGCTCTGCACCTCGCGGCCGGGGTAGACGAGACCCAGGTTCTCCCGAATGATCTCCTCTACCGGTACGAAGTCCCGGGCCTCCCCGTCGCGCCGCGGGACCGGAACGAACCGCGGCAGTTGCTCCGGAATCTTGAGGTACGCGAAGTGCATCGCCCCGGTGCGCGGGTCGTGGACCACCACCGCGAGCGACAGCCGCAGGTTGGGGATCAGCGGGAAGGGAAACCCGGGCGCGCGCGTAATGGCCTGCGGCGTGAGGATCGGGAAGATGTGCTCGTGGAAGTAGCGGCGCAGGGCGTCCCGGTCGCCCGGCTCGAGATCGGCCCAGCGGAGGATGCGAATCCCGAGGGCTGCAAGCGCCGGCCGGCAGACCTCGCGCCAGCAGCGGGCCTGCCGATCCAGGAGCGCCCGCACCCGCAGGGTCACGGCGTCGAGCTGTTCTTCCGGGGAGAGTCCGTTTTCCCCCGACTCGGTGGCGCCGGCGGTC
>DATLXT010000276.1:0-3768 GCA_035575475.1 Gemmatimonadales bacterium
GTGACCCTCCCGCCGGATCCCACCCCCGCGAAGCGCGGCGCGCCCAGACGCACCCGGGCATTCGCCACGACCAGCGCGTCGGGTGCGAAGAGCGAGTCCGCACCCGGGTCGCGGGCCGCGTCCAGCGCGACGGCCCGGCGCACGATGTCCTCGATCCGCCCGGTCGTGGCCGCCGCGGTGACGGGGCGGACCGCCGGAGTCCGGGGGCCCATCGCGCACCCGAGCAGAAGGAGGAGGGTCGCGACCAGCCGGGCGGCGGGTGCCCCGGCCCGCGGGAAACGGTCAGCCGTCATCCAGCTGCTCCAGCACGCCCCAGCAGAGCAGCGGAAACAGGATCTCGTGGTGGCCGGTGAGCTGGATCCCGCGCCCGCCGGCCAGGGTGGGTCGCTCGACCACGTTGACCCGGGGACGGTAGTGTCGCTGCATGTCGCAGTCGCAGGCGGTGAATCCCGTCGGCGTCCCTCCCGTCAGGTTGCGGGCGATGGTGAGCGCCTTGAGAAACACCTCGGGCATCAGCACGGCGCTGCCGAGGTTCAGGACCACGCCGCCGTCGTGCAACCCGGGGAGGGCGCCGGCCAGCCGCTTGAAGTCCCGGTGACTGGTGGCTCCCAGCGCCGCCCCGTCCGCCGACGGATGCTGGTGGATGATGTCCGCACCCACCGCCGCATGCACCGTAACCGGGATGTCGAGCTCGGCGCAGGCCACCAGGACCGACACCCCGCGCCCCGGGAGGTTCGCCCGGGCCCGGAGGGCCCGGGCCAGGGCCTCGCCCATGCCGCGTTCCTCGCGCGCCCCCGCCGCGATCGCCGCGTTCATCTCGCGCCCCGTCTCCTCGGCCATCCCGAAGGTTCCGTCGCCCAGGCCGGCGGCCACGTCCTCGCTGGTGCCCCCGAACGCCGCCAGCTCGAAATCGTGAATCGCCGCGCTGCCGTTCATGGCCACATGGGTGATGGCCCGCCGCTCGAGCAGCGCGATCAGGAGGGGCCCCAGCCCTACCTTGATGACGTGCCCCCCCAGCATCGCGACGACGGCCCGCCGCCCCGCGGCGCGGGCGATCTGGTCCGCGACGAAGCGGAGGTCGCGGGCGGCCAGGACGTCGGGGAGCGCGTTCCAGAAGGCGCGGAAGCTCCGGTCGGGTCCGGGGGCGTGGGCGAGCAGGGTGGGATCGACTTTGTTGCGGCGCTGGGCGATGGGGACGGTCTTGAGGCGAGAGAAGTCCGCCTCGCGGTAGTCGGTCATGGCCGCTCCGGCGCGTAGTACTCCTTGAGCTTCAGCGTCACCGTCCCAAACGAGAACGTGGATACGATGGCCAGCACCACCCGGCGCTCGTCGTTCGAGATCCACATCCGCGCGTCCGCCTTCTCCGCGAAAATCCCCCGCCCCCGGGGGATGACGGGGCGGATCACCAGGGCGTTCCACTTGCGCCCCGCCGCTCCCACCCGCTCGCGGCCCAGCACCTGGATGATCACGGGGTTTCTGTCGGGACGGAAATAGCGGTGGTACTCGTATCGCCGGCCCACCTCGAGAGGCAGGGTGCGGACCCAGTAGAGAAAGGCGGCATCGTCGAGCGGATCGGCCACCGTGGCGAGGAGGGTGTCGACGCCCTCCTGGCGGTAATAGCCCGAATCGGGGAAGATCTCGAAGCGGCGAAACCGCTCCCGGCCGTTTTCCCTGGTATCCTGCTCGAACCGGCGCGACCGAAAGTCGGCCGCGCCGACCCAGGAGCGCATGGTCTGCTCCAGGTCGTACCAGAGCGCGCCGCCCTGGATGTCGAACCGGATCTCGACGCTCGCCACCCCGCGCACCGTGTCCGTCCCCGCGACCTCGAGCACCGCCTGGCCCACGTTGAACAGGCCGTACTTGGCCTGGTACCGCATGCGCTCGCCCACCGGAAAGGGGAACGCGGTGGCGGGGGCGGCGGCTGCCGAGTCCGACCTGGTGGCCTCGGACTGGCCGCCGAGGAGCGCGGGGACCGCGAGGAGCGCCGCCAGCGCGGTGCGCGCGGCCCGGATCACGGGCCGGGCCCGCCAGGCCGCCACCAGCTCCCGCCAGGGACTGGTCCGCGAGGGGCGCTGGCGCAGGTCATAGCGGGCCGTGACGGGCACCGTGTCTACCCGCCGCGCGTGCGGCACCAGCCGCGCGAGCAACTCGGCGCTGGCGGACCAGCCGTCGGTGTGCAGCAGGGGGCCCTCGCCCTCGCGGGTGGCCAGCCGCACCAGCCAGAGCCGCAGGCCCAGGAAGCCCGAGGTCGAGTCGCGCACCCCGGCCACGCGGAGCAGGCGTGGGGCCACGCGCCGCGCCCAGCGGTGGGCCAGCGGCGGCCGCCCGGCTGCCCGCGCCAGCTCGCCCACCACGAGATCGGCGCCCGACTCGATGCGCTTCACCATGTCCTCCATCGCCTCGGGCGAGTGCAGAAAATCGCCGTGCAGGGTGATGGCACAGTCGCGCTTGGGGCGGTCGGTCCGCTGAAGCGCCAGCCGCAGCAGCGCCTCCAGGCCGCGCCCGTAGCCCTGCCGTTCGCGGTGGGTGAGCACCGTGAGCGGGAGCACCCGGGCATAGGCCGCCAGGACCTCGGCGGTCTGGTCGGTCGAGGCGTCGTCACAGACGAGCAGCTGGTATTCCCGCTGGAACGCGGTGAACACCTGCCGCACCTTCCAGAGCACCAGCCCCACGGTGCGCGCCTCGTTGTGAACCGGCACACAGACGTAGATCACGACGGTGCAATCTAGAAGAAAGACCGGTACACGGCCAAGACGCCTTGAGCCATCGCGGCGGCGGTGAAGGTGGGGGGCAGAGCAACCGGGGACGGAGGAAGGGTCAGCGCGTCCACCACCTTCCGCGCCAGCGCTTCCGCGTCGCCCGGGGGCACCAGGGCGCGCGGGGGCAGGATTTCGGGAATCCCACCGCCCGCGGTCGCCACCACCGGCTTCCCGAGGGCCAAGGCGTTCAGAATCACGCTCCCCAGGCCCTCTTCCTTGGACGACATCACGAACACCGTGGCCTCGGCGATCAGGGCGTCCGCCTCCTCGAGATACCCCGCGAGGTGCACCCGATCGCTTAACTGCAGGCGCGCAATCTCGGCTTCGAGGGAACCGCGGAGGGCGCCTTCGCCCGCGATCACCCAGTGCAGCTCCGGCCGGAGGGGGCGGGCGGCTGCCGCGGCGCGCACCAGCGTGCGGTGGTCCTTGTGGTCCACCAGGGCGGCCACGTTGACCGCGAGCGGCGTCGCGGGGGCGAGGCCGAGGCGCCCCCGGATGTCGAGCCGGCGGGCGGCGCCCCGCCGCACTTCGTCCGGATCGATGCCCGAGGGAACCACGGTAATGACCTCGGGCGGGATGCCGGCGCGCACCAACACGCGCTTCACCGCCTCGGAGATGGCGACGATTCGGCGCACCCGCCGCCAGGCGCTGAAGCGCCGCACCGGGAAGTCCACCCGCCGCGTGGCCACGAGAGGGCGGCCCAGCGTGGCGGCCAGGGCGAGGGCGTGGCTGTCGTGCGCGTGCACCAGGTCGGGCCGGGCCCACCGCACGGCCCGAACCAGTCCCCACCAGGCCCGCGGATCCAGCCCCGGGCCCCACGGGACCGGCCGCACCGCGATGCCCTCGGCCGCGGCCCGGCGCGCCAGCGCTCCGCCCGCTTTGGTCACGAGGACCTGCTCGACGTCGGGCACCCGGGCCAGCTCGCGGCAGAGGAGGCGCACCTGATTCTGGCCTCCCCGCCACTCGCGCCCGGAGTCCACGTGGAGGATGCGCACCGACGTCAGGATGC
>DATLXT010000277.1:0-6985 GCA_035575475.1 Gemmatimonadales bacterium
CCCAGCCCCCCGCCCAGCTGGTCCGCCGAGGGCCCCCGCAGAACCGGGACCCCGCGCGCCCGCGCCAGTCGCACCACCTTGTCGCGGGTGCGGGCGCTCGCGTCCGCCGCCACGATCACGCAGGCGAGCCGCCCCCGGGCCAGCTTGGCCCGTACCCCCGCCACCCCGACCACCACCTGCCCCGCCTTGAGACCCAGCCCCAGGAGCCCGATGCCGCGATCGGTCACGCCGCGGCGGGGGCCGGCGGCACCCCGTCCCCGCCCCCGCCCCCGCCCCCCGCTCCGGGCTCAGGTCCTGGGACCGGGGCCTCCTCCTCGCCCCCTTCCTCCGTGAGCTCGTTGAGGAACGCCACGAGCTTGTCCGCCAGTTCTGGGGTCATGCCCTCCAGGGCATCGATCTCCTCGCGCTCCAGGTCGAGGACGTCCTGGAGGGTTTTCTTGCCGTTCCGCTCCAGCACCGCCACCAACTCGGCCGGCAGGCCCTGCATCTCGCTCAGCGCCACCTGAACCACCCGCTCGTCCTCAGGCGGCAAGGGAGCGAACAGCGGCCCTTCGCCCCCTCGCTCGAGCCACTCGCGGCTCGAGTAGAGGTCGATTTTCCAGCCGGTCAGTTCCGAGGCCAGCCGGACGTTTTGCCCGTTCCGCCCGATGGCCAAGGAGAGCTGATCCTCGTCCACCACCGCTTGAATGGTCCGGCTTTCGGGATCCGAGAACACCCGGGCCACCCGGGCCGGCGCCAGCGCCAGCTTGGCGAACCGCTCGGGGTCGGGGGACCAGGGCACGATGTCGATGCGTTCGCCCGACAGCTCGTTCACCACCGCCTGCACCCGGGAGCCCTTGAGGCCGACGCAGGCACCCACCGGGTCGATGGCGTCGTCCCGGCTGGAGACGGCGATCTTGGTCCGGCTCCCGGCTTCGCGCGCGGTGGCCCGGATCTCCACGATCCCCTGCTGGATCTCGGGCACCTCGATCTTGAACAGCGCCTTGACGAACAGCGGGTCGGCGCGCGAGAGGATGAGCCGCGGGCCCTTGGGGGTTTCCTCGATGCGTTTCAGCACCGCCCGGATCGGGTCGCCCTGGTGCCAGCGTTCCCGGTGGTTCTGCTCGCGGTAGGGGATGATGGCTTCGGCCTCGCGGAACTTGTTGAGCATCACCACGATCTTGCCGCGCTCGATCTGCTGGACCTCGCCGGTCAGGAGCTCGCCCACTTTCCCGGAGAACTCCTCGCGAATCCGGGTCCGCTCGCCCTCCCGCACCCGCTGAATGATCCGCTGCTTGGCCGCCTGCACGGCGGTCCGCCCGAACTCGGCGAAGGGCACTTCCTCTTCCAGCACGTCGCCCACCTGGAACTCGGGGTCCTCGAACCGCGCCTCTTCCAGCGACACCTGGCACGCCGGGTCTTCGACCTGTTCGACCACGGTCTTGAGGATCACGATCCGGATGGTGCCCTTCAGCTCGTCCACGGTGATCTCGGGGCGCACGGTGGGCCCGTAGCGCTTCACCAGCGCCGCGTGAAGTCCGTCTTTCAAAAGCTCCACCAGCTCCGAGCGGTCCAGCTGCTTGGCGCTGGTCAGCTCGCGCAGGGCGGAAACGACATCGGTAGTATTCGCCATTCGATCGATCCGTTCGCTGTCACTGCGTTGCCGGCCGCGCGGCTCTCGGGCCGCGGTTCGGGGGACGACGCCTCATCGCGCCCCGGCCGCCGGCAACGCCTCACCAGTCCACTGCCAGGTGCGCCTCGCTGATCTCCGTCAGCCGGACCGTCACGGGCTCCGCGCCCTCGGGCTGGAGGACCACGGTGTCCTGGTCCGGGACGGCGACGATGCGGGCCCGGATCCGCCCCCGCCCCGCGAGGCGAGCCCGTACGTCCCGGCCCACGAAGCGCGCCCAGTGACGGTGCCAGCGCAACGGGCGTTCCAGGCCCGGGCTCGACACCTCCAGCACGTAGCGTGGCCCGAAGGGCGCCTCGCGATCCAGCCAGGCCTCGAGCGCGCGGCTCACGGCGGCACAGTCCTCCACGGTGACCGCCCGCCCGCCGCTCACGCCATCCGGCAACACGTCGATGCGCACTTGAACGAGCGGCCGGTTGGGCGTGCCGCCGATCCGCAAGTCGGCGAGATCGAACCCCAACGCCTCGAGCCGGGTGCGAAAGGCCTCTGCCAGGCTGTCGGAGAGCATGGAAAAAAAAGCGCGGGCCCGACTTCGCCCGCTGACACCGTGGATTATAGCCGTTGCTCCGGCGGTGTCAAGGCGTCGGCCTGCCCAGGTAGGCCACCATGCGGCCGTCCCGACCGCCCGAGGCCCGGTGGGAGAAGAACCGGTCCCGGTCGTGAGCGCTGCACCAGGGGGAGACCGTCACCGCCCCGAGCCCCAGCTCCCGAGCCTGCTGGGCCAGCACGGCGCGCAGGTCCGCGTACCCGCCCCGAGCTCCGGCGGGGAGCTCGCGCACCGAGCCCCGGAGGGCCTGGTCCACTTCAGAGCCGACCTCATAGCATACCCCGCAAATTCCCACCCCACAATGCATTACGATATCGCCCGCCCGCGCGAACGCCCGCTGCTTCAGTAGCTGGACTCCGCGCTCCAGGACCCGGGCGGCGGTGCCCCGCCAGCCGGCGTGGAGCAGCGCCAGGGCGCCCTTATCCGGGGCGACGAGGTACACCGGGACGCAGTCGGCCACGGTGATCGTGAGCAGGACCCCGGGTTCCGCGGTGGCGTGGCCGTCCACGCCGTCCAGGATGAGCCAGCCCTCCGGCCGGCCGGCGTGCCAGCGGACCTCGCTGCCGTGGACCTGGTGACTCAGGACGGTGGTGGAGAAGCGGGGGGCGAAGGCGGCCCGGAAGGCGCGCCACCGGCCCATCACCTGGCCCACGCTCTCGTCGCTCCAGAGGCCGAGGCTCATGGGGCGGGCGGTGATGCCGGCGACCACGCCGTACCGCTCGGCCCATTCGGGGAGCTCGAGTCGGGGAACGGCGGCGTCGCCGGCATCCACCTCACGTCCGGCCATCCCGCCCATACGGCGTCATTCGACGCGCTCCACCTGCGCCCCCAACGCCCGCAGCCGCTGGTCGATCCGCTCGTAACCCCGCTCGATCTGCCCGATATTGTGAATGGTGGACTGGCCTTCGGCGGCGAGGGCGGCGAGGAGCATGGCCATGCCCGCCCGGATGTCGGGGCTCTCCACCACGCCGCCCCGCAGCGCCGAGGGGCCGGCGATGACGGCGCGGTGGGGATCGCAGAGCACGATGCGCGCGCCCATGCCGATCAGCTTGTCCACGAAGAAGAGTCGCGACTCGAAGAGCTTCTCGAAGACGAGGAGCAGACCCTCGCACTGGGTGGCGACCACGGTGGCGATGGACATCAGGTCGGCGGGAAAGGCGGGCCAGGGGCCGTCCTCGAGCTTGGGCACGTGCCCGCCCAGGTCGGGGCGGATGCGCCGCTCCTGGTCGGCATCCACCACCAGCCGGGTCCCGTCGAGCCGGGGGCGCACGCCCAGGCGGTCGAAGCCGAGGAGGGTGGAGGCCAGGTCTTCGGGGCGGACGCCCTCGATGGTGATGGCGCCGTTGGTCACGGCGGCGAGCCCGAGGAACGAACCCACCTCGATGTGGTCCGGGCCGAGGGTGAAGGTGGTGCCGCGCAGGGGCCGCCCGCCGCGGATGGTGAGCAGGTTGGTTCCGATGCCTTCGATCTCGCCGCCCATGGCGATGAGAAACCGGGCCAGGTCCTGCACGTGGGGTTCGGCGGCCGCGTTGCGGAGCACGGTGGTGCCTTGGGCGGCCGCCGCGGCCATGAGCGCGTTCTCGGTGCCGGTGACGCTGGGCTCGTCGAGGAAGATGTCCGCGCCTTGGAGGCCGCGGGCTTCCATGGTGTAGCTCGCGCCCACGGTGATCTCGGCGCCCAGGCGTTCGAAGGCCAGGAAGTGGGTGTCCACGCGGCGCCGGCCGATGACGTCGCCGCCGGGCGGCGGCAGGGTGACGCGGCCGAAGCGGGCGAGCAGGGGGCCGGCGAGGAGGATCGAGGCCCGGATCCGGGCCGCGAGCGCGGGGCTGATCTCGCGCGGCTGGGCGCCGCCGGGATCCACGGTCACGGTGTTGGGGCCCTCCCAGCGCGTCTGGGCGCCGAGGTGGCCGAGCAGCTCGAGCAGGATCTCCACGTCGCGGATGTGGGGAACGTTCTCGATGCGACTGGGTCCCTCGCCCAGGAGGGTGGCGGCGAGGATGGGGAGGGCCGCGTTCTTGTTGCCCGCGGGGCGGATCGTGCCGTTCAGCGCGCGCCCGCCGGTGACCACGAACGACGCCATAGGGCGGCCAAGGTACGGCGCGGCTTGACCGCGCGTCAAGCGTTCGCGAACGTTCGCCGCATGAACCCGGTGCTCGCGCTCGGGCTCGTGGCCGCGGCGGGGATCGCGGTCACGCGCCTGCCCCGGTTGCCGCTGCGCCAGCCACCGCACTTCGACCTGGTGATGGCCGCGGGCACGCCGCTGGTGCTGCTGGGACTCCTGCTGGGCCCGGGGATCGGGGTGCTCGAGCGGCCGGTGTTGCGGGCGCTGGCGCCGCTGACGGCGCTGGCCATCGGCTGGATCGGGGCGGTGTTCGGGTCGCGGTTCGAGTGGCGGTTCGTGCGGCGGATCCCCTTCGCCGTCTGGGCGCTGGTGCTTTTTCAGTCGGTGGCGGTGTTCGTGCTGGTGGGCGGCGCGGCGTGGCTGTTCCTGCGGCTGGTCCCCGCCCTGGCGGCGGCCTGGGCCCCGGCGCTCCCGGCAGTGCTCACGCTGGCCGCGGCGGCCACGGTGTCCGGGCCCGGGATCGTGGCGCTGGTGGCCCAGGGGGCCGGGATTCGGCCGGCCGTGGCACACGCCATCGGCCTCGCGGCGGCGCTGGACACCGCCTTCGGGGCGCTGGGGTTCACCCTGGCCCTGGCGCTGTATCACCCCAATCAGCCGGTCTGGGGTGCGGTGCTGGCCTGGTACGAGTGGTTGCTGGTCGCCGCGGGGAGCGGCCTGCTCGTGGGCGTGATCTTTCTCTGGCTCTCGCGGCTCGAGCCCAGCCGGGACATCACCATTCCCCTGCTGGGCAGCGTGCTGCTGGGCGCGGGGGTGGGGTATGCGGCCGACCTCTCGCCCTTCGTGGTCTGCGCGCTGGCCGCCGCGCTGATCGTGAACTTCTCACCCGAGCGCCGTCGGGTGCGGCAGGTCTTGCACGACTGGGAGCACCCGGTCTATGCCGTGTTCCTCATCATCGCGGGCGCCCTGCTCCGGCTGCCCACGGGGTGGATTCTGGTGGCGGTGCCGGTGCTGGCGGCGCTCCGGGTGCTGGCCAAGTGGGCGGCGGTGCGTTTCGGCCGGGCGCTGTTGCGGGCCCAGGCGCTGCCGCCCGACACCGGGTTCGCGACCGTGGCGCAGGGGGGGGTGGCGCTGGCGCTGGGGATCAACTTCTACATCACCTACGGGGGCGCGGCCGCCGGCGCGGTGGTGACGACGATCGTGCTGGGGATGGCGATCGCGCAGCTCCTAGCGCCGCCGCTCATGCTGCGGGCGTTGCGCACCGCGCCCGCGGAGCCGCCCGGGCCCCCGACCGAGCCGGTGCCGGAGACCGCGTGATGGAACCGGTGCCCCGGTCCGGCCGGTCGAGGGCGTCCTGATGCCCCCGACCTGGGCCGAGGTCGTGTCGGCGGTGGCGCTGGTGGTGATCGCCCTGGCCGCGGTGGGGGCGGCCGGCGCGGCCGTGCTGGTGGCGCGCGAGCTGCGGGCGTTCTTCCGCGCGGTCGAGCATCTCGCGGGCCCGGCGCTCCAGGACGTGCGCCAGCTCGTGGGGACCATCAAGACCGAGGCGGACGCGCTGGCGGGCACCTCGCGGGATCTCCGCACCCGGATCGTGCGGGCGGCGGACGCGGCCGAGGCCCGGCTCGCCGACCTCGACGCGCTGCTGGACGTGGTGCAGGAGGAGGTGGAGGAGACGGCGCTCGACGTGGCGACCACGTTGCGCGACGTCCGGAGCGGGGCCCGATGGTGGCGGTGGGTCCGGAAGCTCCTGGCGGCGCCCGATCGGCGGAAGCGGAGGCGCCGCTGATGCGGTGGTGGGGCGTGTTGGCGCTGGTGGCGGCGCTCCTGGTCCTGTGTCCGGACGCGGCGCTGGCCTGGACGCCCGGGACGCACATCTATCTGGGCGAGTCGGTGCTGGCCAATCTGCACCAGCTGCCGGCGGTGGTGGCCGATCTCCTCCGGGCGTTCCCGTACGAGTTTCTCTACGGCAACATCGCGGCCGACACCTCGATCGCCAAGAAGTACGCGCCGGTGGGGCGGCACTGTCACGCCTGGCACGTGGGCCAGGAGATTCACGACCTGGCGCCCACGGATCGGCTCCGCGCGTTCGGCCTGGGCTATCTGGCGCATCTCGCGGCCGACACCGTGGCGCACAACTTCTTCGTGCCTCGCCAGCTGTGTCTCACCTCGAGCTCCACCGCGTTGGGGCATTCGTACTGGGAGAGCCGCTTCGAGACCCATTTGGGGGACGCCTACGCCCAGGAAGCCAAGGAGGTCCTGCTCAAGGATCACGGCCCGAGCGATGCGCACCTCGACACGATTCTCTCGCCCACGCTGTTCAGCGTGCGCACCGGGCGCCGGCTGTTCCGGGGGATGGTGCATCTCACCGAGAGCGAGAGCTGGCGCTGGGCGTTTCAGACCCTCGCGGAGAACAGCCGTTGGGACCTGCCCGACGACGACGTGGAGCGGCACATGGCGGTGGCGTTCGAGTATCTGATGGAGGTATTGGGCCAGAGCGCGGCGGCGGCGCGGCGGCTGGATCCCGCGGGGGAGAAGGCGCTGGGGCTGGCCAAGCGGATGCGGCGGGAGGCGTTGCACGCCGGGGCGCGGCAGGATCCCCGGCGGCTCCTGGAGACCGCCGAGGCCCAGTTCGGGTTGCCCCGGCCGTCGTTGCG
The DNA here is from genome assembly GCA_035575475.1 of Gemmatimonadales bacterium. Lineage (GTDB taxonomy): Bacteria > Gemmatimonadota > Gemmatimonadetes > Gemmatimonadales > GWC2-71-9 > DATLXT01. Next base: position 6,930 of record DATLXT010000277.1, read on the forward strand.
GTATTGGCGGGAGTCCCGGGCGCAGCGGCCCTGGCGGGAGCGGTAGCGGGGTGGTG
>DATLXT010000278.1:0-3739 GCA_035575475.1 Gemmatimonadales bacterium
CGCCGCGGCGATCCTCGCCCCCTTCCTCTCCCCCGCCGGCCACGCGGAGCGGAGGACGGCGGGGGAGGCGGCCCTGGACGGGGCGCGGGGGGCCGTGGGGGCACCGGATGAGGACCCGCTCACGCCGTTCGCCGACGTCACGACCTACAACAACTACTACGAGTTCGGCACCGACAAGTCCGACCCGTCCAAGCACGCCCACGCCCTGCAAACCCGTCCCTGGACCGTCTCCGTCGAAGGCGAGGTCCACCAGCCCAAGATCTTCGACGTAGCGGACATCGTCCGGCGCTACCCGGCCGAGGAACGGGTCTACCGGCTGCGCTGCGTGGAGGCCTGGTCCATGGTGATCCCATGGCTGGGCTTCCCGCTGAAGCGCCTGCTGGACGACGTCCGGCCGACTTCGCACGCCAGGTACGTGGCGTTCACCACGGTGCACCGCCCCGCCGAGATGCGCGGGCAGCGAAGCGGGGTTCTGCCGTGGCCCTACGTCGAGGGCCTGCGGCTCGACGAAGCCTTGCACCCGCTCACCATCCTGGCCACCGGGCTGTACGGGAAGTCCCTGTTGAACCAGAACGGCGCCCCCCTCCGCCTGGTGGTGCCCTGGAAGTACGGGTTCAAGAGCATCAAGGCCATCGTGAAGATCCGGCTCACCCGGGAGCAGCCGCCCACTACCTGGAGTATGGTGGCGCCGCAGGAATACGGCTTCTACGCCAACGTGAACCCCGAGGTGGACCACCCCCGCTGGAGCCAAAAGCGCGAGCGGCGCATCGGCGAGCTGCGCCGCCGTCCCACCTTGATGTTCAACGGATACGCGGAACAGGTAGCGGCGATGTACGCGGGGATGGATTTGCGGAGATTCTATTGACACATCCGCTGATCATCGCCCTCGGCCTCCTGCCCGCGGCGTTCCTCCTGGCCGACGCCCTGTCGGGCCGACTGGGCGCCAATCCGATCGAGACCCTGACGCACACGACCGGCGATTGGACCATCTGGTTGCTGCTCGCCACCCTGGCCGTGACGCCCCTGCGCCGAATCACGGGATGGAACGAGGTCATCCGGTTCCGCCGCACCCTGGGTCTCCTGGCGTTCGGTTACGGCTGCGCGCACTTCCTGATCTACCTGCTCCTCGACCGCGAGTTCGTCTTCGACCCCGGACTGGCGCTGGCCTCGCTGGGCGAGGACATCGCCAAGCGGCCCTACATCACCGTAGGGTTCACCGCCCTCCTGCTCCTGGCGCCGCTGGCGGTGACGTCGAGCAAGGGATGGATCCGGCGCCTGGGAGGCCGGCGTTGGAACGCCCTCCACCGGCTCATCTACGTGGCCGCGGCGCTCGGGGTGCTGCACTACCTGTGGCTGGTCAAGGGGGATCAGGTCGAGCCGGTCTGGCACGGGCTGCTGCTCGTGGCGCTGCTGTCGGTGCGGGTGTGGGACGGCAGGAGACGGAAGCAGGCGGACAGGGGCGGGCGGGAAGCGACGCTCCGGCTGCGCGCGGAAACCGGCCTCAGTCCGCCGCGCTCTCCACTGGCCTCGGCGCCCCCCCGATCACCCAGGCTTTGAGCCGGGCCGCGGCGCCGTGGACGACCAGGTAGGCGCAGGGGACGACGATCAGGGTGAGAAGCATGGACATGCTGAGCCCGCCCACCACCGAGATCGCGAGCGGGCGCATCAGCTCGGTCCCTTCTCCGATCCCGATGGCCAGCGGTAACATGCCGAGGACGGTGGTGGTGGTGGTCATGAGAATGGGCCGCAGGCGGATGGCGCCCGCCTCCACCACGGCCTGCTCGGGCGCGAGGCCCTCCGTGCGGCGCACCTGCTCGACGTATTCGACCAGCAGAATGGCGTTGTTCACCACGATCCCGGCCAGGAGGATCACGCCCAAGAGGACCGGGGCGGACAGGGGCGTTCCGGTCACCCAGAGCAGCCCGACGACGCCGATCAAGGCGAGGGGGACGGAGACCAGAATCACGAGGGGGTTGGTGACGCTCTCGTACTGCACCGCCATGACCACCCACACCAGGAACACGGCGAGCAGGGTGACGACGGCGAGGTTGCGCTGGTTCTCGCGGATGGTCTCTTCTTCCCCGCCGTACACCAGGCCGTAGCCGTCGGGGAGCGGGAGGTCCGCCAGGCGCGCGCGGATCTCCCGGTTCACGTCTCCCACCGACGCCACCGCGTCGTTCACGTCGCCGTTGATGCGGTACTGCCGGTTCTGGTTCTCGCGGCGGATGCTCGACGGCCCGATCTTGAATTGCACCGTGGCCACGTCGCGCAGGTAGACCGGCCGATCCCGCCCCGCGAAGAGCGCGATGGCGCCCAGGTCTTCGGCGTTCTGGAACCGCTCCCGCGGCAGGCGGACCCGGATGTCGTATTCCTGATTCCGGTCGGTGAAGCGGGTGGGGATGGCGCCGTCCAGCGCCACCCGCACCGCCTGGCCCACCTCGGCCACGTTCAAGCCGAGGTCGGCGGCGCGCTGGCGATCCAGCGCGATCACGAGCTGGGGACTGGGCTCTTCCGCCGCGGGCTCCACCGATTCCAGGCCCCGAATCCCCTGGATCCGCCGGATGACCTCGAGGCCGAGGCGCTGGAGCTCCGCCAGGTCGTCGCCCTGCACGTTGATGGCCACGTCCGAGCCCGAGACGTTGGTGCGCAGGCCCCGGATGCTCGGGGGCCGCACGAAGATGCGGGCGCCCGGGATGGCCAGCGAGTCGATGCGCCGCTGGAGGATCGCCACCCACGCCCCGGCCGACAGGTCCCGCTCGGTGGCCGGGGTGAGGATGACGTTGATCGAGCCCCGGCCTCCGCGCTCGGCGGTCCCGCCCCCGAACAGGAAGCCGCCCGCCGTGCTGAACACGTGCTGGACGTAGGGCATTTCCCCCACCAGCGCCTCCAGCCGTTCGGCCAGGGCGTTGGTCTGGGTCGGCGCCGTGCCCGGGGGCAGCCGGAGATTCACGCTCACGTTCCCGTCGTCCACGGTGGGGAGGAACTCGCTCCCCAGGCGGGGCACGAGCAGGAAGACCGCCAGCGCCAGCAGGGCGAACGCGCCGCCCAGCACCGACCCGCGCCGGCGGACCGCCGCGCGGGCCACGCCGCGATACCAGCCCCGCAACCGCTCCACCTGCGCGTCGAAGCCCTGGATCAGCCCCGACCGGTCGAGGCCGCTGCTCCGCCGGATCTTGCCGAGCTGGGCCGCGAGCATGGGCACCAGCGACAGCGCCGTGCCCAGCGAGGCCAGGATGGCGAACGAGATGGTGAGGATGAGCTCCCGGAAGATCAGGGCCGCCAGGCCGCTGATCAGCAGGAACGGCACCACCGCGGCCAGGCTGGTCATGGTGGACGCCACCACCGCCGAGGTCACCTCCCCGGCCCCCACGTGCGCCGCGGTTTCGGGATCGCCGGTACCCAGCTCGCGGTGTCGGAAGATGTTCTCCAGCATGACGATGGCGTTGTCCACCAGCATGCCGACGCCCAGCGCCAGGCCGCCCAGGCTCATGATGTTGAGCGTCAGGTTCCCGAGACCCATCAGCACGAAGGCCGCCAGGACCGCCAGGGGGATCGAGAGCCCGATGATGACCGTCTTCCGGACGCTCCCCAGGAACAGGAAGACCACGAGCATGGCGAGTCCGGCGCCGGCGATCGCCGCGTCCCGCACCCCCTTGACCGCGTTCCGGATGAAGAACGACTGGTCGTTGATGACCTCGTACCGGATGTCGGCGGGAATGAAGCGCGACCGGCCGAGCTG
>DATLXT010000279.1:0-9812 GCA_035575475.1 Gemmatimonadales bacterium
CTCCGGCCGGCCGCCGCCGGCCGGCGCGTTGTAGCCGGAGCGGCGCCGGTTGAAGAAGGGCGTCTGGCCCTGTCCCATGAACTCGATCTCCTGCTCGTACTGGAGGGCCTTGATCAGCGAGTCCACGGTCTCGCTCCCGTCGAGCGGGGACAGCCCGCCCCGGCCCACCCGGCTGTTGTTGATGAGCTGCGCCGCCTGGGCCAGGTTCCCGCCGCCCCGAATGAGCCCTTCGGCCCACAACAGGTCGTTCATCTGCCGGGTGTAGAACGGATCCTGCCCCGACCCGTCGAAGCCGGGGAGGTTCTCACCATTATACGCCAGGTAGTTGTACCGGACGTGCTGGAGGTTGCTCTGGTGGTACTGCCCGCGGGCGGGGGGGAAGACGACCACGCCGGAGCAGGCGAAGTCGGTGCCCGCGTTGGACGTGGCCGCGATGGTGGCGTAGCCGTTGAAGTCGTCCTCGGGACCCCAGGAGCCGTCTCCCACGCGACGATCCGGAGAGGTCGTCGGGCAGGGGTTGCCGTTGGGGTCGGGCCAGGGGTCCACGTGATTGGTCGTGATCAGCGCGGCCACGCGGGTGTCCACGCGCATGGTGCCGATCGAGTTGCCCCAGGCCTTGACCCAATCGAGCGTGGCGTTCGAGTTGGCGCTGGCGTTCACGTCGATGTAATACTCGAAGTCGAACGCCGGCGCGGCGCTGATCCCTTGCGAGGCATAGGCGGCCACCGCGTCCCAATCGGCGGCGGCGTTCTCGGCCGAGTTCCTCGGCCACATCGCGACCAGCTCGGCCTGCATCGTGCGGATCAGCTGGCGGATCTGCTGGTTGGAGTAGAGCCGGCCCGCGCCCACGCCCATCCAGTTCGCACCGGTATTCCAGGTCTTCAGGCCGGCCTCGGTCCACGCTTCCTCGAACTTCTGAAGGGCGAAGTCCCGCATCTCCGCGCGGGTGCTGAACGGAATGGCTCGCGGGTTGCTCATGTCCGTCGTCTCATCCACCGCGAATCCCTGGTCGTAGAGCAGGGCGATCCCGGCGAGCGCCATTCCCTGAAGCATCTTGGCGATGGCTTTGTTCCGCGAGGTGAGCGTGTTGTCGACGTTACAGTCGGTGTCGAAGCACACCCCGTTGTTGATGCCCCGGAGCACGTCAGTCGCCGAAGAGAGCACCGTGTGGTACCCGTACCACGCGGCTTCCACCGTGGGGCCTCCCGCCGCCTCGGGCGCCGTCGAGCTGTTGGTCCAGCCGCAGCGCGAGGGGCAGTCCGAGGCGACCGAGCTGTAAAACCGGATGGCCGCGTTGTTCCAGGAGGCGGTGTAGTTGTCGGCCATCGCGTTCAGCGGCATCAGGAAGTAGTCCCCCCGGGTCGCCACCCAGGTGCGGATCGCTCCGGTCATCAACTGCTCGAGGCCCGCCGGGTCGCGGAAGGCCCGCGGGGCGTCCGGGTCGTTCGGGTTCTGGACATCCAGGTCGCACCCGCCGGCGGCCAGGACGGCCGCCAGGACGGCGGCCAGGGACGGCAGTCGGAGCATGGGAGTCTCTCGAAGTGAGTTCATGGACGGTCGCCCCTCAGAACGTGAGCTCGACGGACGCGGTGAAGGTCCGGAACTGGGGATACTGGAACCAGTCCATCCGAACCTGGAACGGATCGCCGGCGAGGCCCGAGACCTCCGGATCGAGGCCGGAGTAGTCGGTGATCGTGAACAGGTTGCGGGCGATGAAGCCGACGCGCATCTCCCGGACCCCTCGCAGGAATCCCAGCCGCCGGAGCTGGTCGTTCACGAAGGTGTAGCTCACGGACAGCTCTTTGAGCTTGGCGTAGGACCCGTTCTCGACGAAGAAGTCGTTGGCGTCGAGGCCGTTATAGAACCCCACCCCGTAGTAGCCCAGGGTTTTCCGCGGGCACGAGGGCATGGGATCGGACACCGTGCCGCAGGTGGGGTCGTTGGGGGGCTTCCCCGCCTGGTCCTGCACCCGGTCGCGCGTGGCCTGGAAGGCCCACTGGCGCGTTCCGTTGTAGAGATCGCCGCCATACGACCAGTCGAGCAGGGCGTTCACCACCAACCGCCGGTGGTTCAGGGTGAGGCCGAAGCTCAGGTTGAAGTCGGGATTGGCGTTCCCGATCTGGACGATGTCCGAGGTCCGCAGGCAGGCGCCGCCGGGATCGCGAACCTTGCAGAACACGTACTTGATGGCCCGCTCGCTGAGGGTGCCGTACGCGCTCTTCCGGACCACGTACCCGTCCTCGTTCACCATGACGCTGTCCCGGCTCCAGGTCTGCCCCGGCCCCGAGGCTGCCGCTTTGGCCGGATCGTCGTACAGGTCGTCAATGTTCCGCACCCAGCGGTTGCCGTACAGCACGCCCAGGTCCGAGCCCTTCCCCAGGAAGAACGCCGCCGGCATCTGCCCGAAGGCATACAGGCGCTCGGGGAGCGACCAGTCCGTGATCACCTGGCGGGTGCGATCGCCCACGATGTTCAGCTTGAGGCTGGTGCTCGGGGTGTTGACGAGCTGAGCCGCGAACGTCACCTCGTGCGTCTTGGACTCGAGCGCGCCGGTGTTCTGCCACTGGCCGATGCGGAAGCCGGTCATCGCGGGCAGGTCCACCAGGATGATCTGATCCTTGGTTTCCTTGCGCGCGAAGGTGTACTCGAAGGTGTAGCGGCCGCCGCCGAACTCGACGTTGGTGCCCACCTCCACCTCGGAGGCCCGCGCGGGCTTGAGGAACGGATTCCCCAGCACCAGCTTGTCGAAGCCGGCGGGGGTCACCTGGAGGATCTCGTACTGGTTATCGAACCCCGGCCGGAGCCCAGCGGTCCCATAGGACGCCCGGAGTTTCCACTCGTCCAGCCCCGGGATCGGCAGGTCTTCGGTCACCCGCCAGGCGCCGGACAGCCGGTAGTAGGTGGCCCACCGATTCTCCGGACCGAAGAGCGACGAGCCGTCCCGCCGCACCAGGCCCTCCAGGACGTAGCGGTCCTTCACGTCGAACGTGGTGGAGGCGTAGTAGTTGATGGTTCGAATGATCGAATCGCCCGACTGGGGCAGCACGGTGCTCTGGTCCACGCCGCTGAACTCCGGAACCCCGCCCACCCGGAACTCCCCCGCCGTGACGATGAGCGCCCGGACCCGCTGGTTCTCGTAAAGGGTCCCGATCTTCGTCGTGTTGGTGATGTCCCCGAACCGGCGGACGCTCGTGAGGTTGGCACCGGCGTTGTACTGGTAGCCCGTCACGGTGGCCTCGAGGAGCGCCCCGTTCTCGGGCGTGCCCGACGACGTGTAGTAGGGTCTCGGGATCACGTCCTTCCCGAAGACCCCTTCCTGATCGTAGGCGAAGCTTCCTTCCGCCGAGAGCCAGCTCTGGAGCCGCCAGCGGAGCCGGCCCGACCCGGTGAACCGATTCCGGTCTTGCGTGATCTTGCGATTGGCCAGCTCGTAGAGCGGGTTGAAGTCGTTGGCCACGTCGCCGCTCAGCGGCACCTGCGCCTTGTAGGGGGACCCGTCGGGGTTGCAGCAGGCCGTGATGTCCACGTCCGGCTGGAGGAACATGAGACCGAAGAACGGCGACCCGGTCCCCTCGGCGGCCCGGCCGTTGGATGAGGTCCCGTAGAAGGCGCTGACGGCGGCGTCCATGTTGGAACGCACCTGAAGGTCGAGGTTCAGCCGGAAATTCCGCCGGGTATAGCCGCCCAACCCGAAGATCACCCCCTCGTTCCGCGTGTTCTGGAACGAGGCGTTGAAATTGGTGGTCCCGCGCCGCTGCCCCACCGCCACGTAATTGGTCGTGAAGAGGCCGGGATCGACCAAGGCGTCCCAATGGTCGTAATAGACCTTGAAGGGGTTATCGGCGATCCCGTCGGGCTCCACGATTCGCCCGCCCTGGGCGTTGAGGATGTAATCGCCGTTGGCGTCGATCCGCCAGGCGTGCGAGCGGGAGAACTGCATCCGCCGGGGCATGTTGTTGACCCCGACCTCGTTCCGCGCGGTGACCCGGAGGTCGCCGTCGGCCAGGGAGCTCCCGCGCTTGGTGAAGATCTGCACCACGCCGTTGGCCCCGTTCGAGCCGTAGAGCGACGACGCCGCCGCCCCCTTCACCACCTCGATCCGCTCCACGTCCTCCGGCGCGATGTCCGCCAGGCCGAACCGGCTGATCACCCCGTCCACGATGTAGAGGGGATCCTGCCGTCCCGAGATGCTGGTGGCGCCGCGAAGCCGAATCGCCACCTCGCTCCCCGGTTGCGCCGACTGCGGCACCAGGCGCACCCCCGCTACCTTGCCCTGAAGCGACTGGACCGCGTTGGCGCCGGGGACGGCCTGGAGTTCCAGCTCGCCCACGCTCCCCACCGCGAAGGGCAGCTTCTTCCGCTCCATGGCCTCGCCCACGCCCGTGACCACCACTTCCTCCAGCCGAAGCGGGTCCGGCTCGAGCTGGAAGTTCTGCTCCTGGGTACCCGGCGTGAGGGTGATCGTGCGGGTCACCGGCTTGTAGCCGATCTGTCGGGCGGTCAGGACGACCTGCTGACCCCGCGCGGCCTCGGCCCCGATGGTGATCGTGAACGTGCCGTTGGCGGCCGTGACGGCGCCGAAGTTCGTGTTGGCCACGATCACGTTGGCGCCACCCAGCGGCTCGCCCGCCGCCGAGGTCACGCGGCCGGTGATGACCGCCTGCTGGGCCGGGAGCGGACTGGCCCCGAGCAGCACCAGGGCCGCGCCGATTCCACCGGCCATGAACCGGTCAAAGCGTGGGGGACGCATCATCTGCCTCGCGCGTTGAATAGGAAGAGATGAGGAACACACCGCGGCCCCGCAGGGCCGAGGCCGTGCCGGGGCGGTGGACGGGACTGCGTTGCTGCGACGGGACGGCCGTAACCGACCTCCTGGTCCCCGCCCGGATGCCCGGGCGTGACGGCACATTGGACGTGGGAGGTCCCGGACTACGGGACGAGTAATAGCGTGCTATACTATCCCTAGGGAAGAATCGCGCAATAGGGGCCCCCGAAGCCCGGGGGCCCCGGAATTGAGGGGGGCGCCTATGACCCTCGGACGATCCGCCGACGTCCTGGTCGCGGCCCTGGTCGCGATCGCGCCATGCTCAGGCCTGGCCGCCCAGGCCGGGATCCGAGGCCGGGTCATCGACAGCGAGTTCGGCCACCCGCTCGCCGGCGCGGTGGTGCGCCTCCGGCCCGGTACCGCCTCCGTCACCAGCGACACCCTGGGCCGGTTCGAGGCCCAGGGGCTCGCCCCGGGCGAGGTGGAGATCCGCATCCAGTTGCTGGGCTACGCCATCGGCATTTTCAAGGTCTACCTCACCTCGACAGGCACCCTGGAGCGGGACTTCGCCCTGGACTTCACCGGCCATCGCTTGCCGGCGCAGGTGGTCGAGGCTCGGGCCCAGCAGCTGGCGGCCCGGTACGCCGACTTCGAGCAGCGACGGCAACGGGGACTGGGGGCCTACCTGCGGTGGGACGACCTGAAGGAGCGGGAGGGCGGCACCGTGGGCGACGCCCTCCGCACCATTCGGGGCGTCCGCATCCAGTGCAACCAGGAGACCTACGAGTGCTTCGTCGTCATGACGCGGACGCCCCGTTGCCAGCCTACCTGGTGGGTGGACGGGGTGGAGGTGCGCTCCTTCCACGAGAACACCCCCATCCGCGACATCTACGGGATCGAGGTGTACCGCGGCACCGGCGAGATACCGGCCGAGTTCGCCGGGTCCAACGCGGCCTGCGGAGTCATCGTGGTCTGGACCAAGTCGCGGCCGTACCAGTAGCCGGCCTCAGCCCGCCACGCGTTCGAGTACCCGTTCGAGGCGCTGCCGCACATCGGCGGCCAGAGGTTCGAGCGCCGGGTTGCCGGCGAGCTTGAGCTGCTCGACGGGGTCCAGCGCCGCCACCACGCTCCTCCCGGGCGCGTCAGCCGCGTACACGATCACGTTGCAGGGGAGCAGCAGCCCGATGTTCCGCTCCGCCGACAGCGCGCGGTGCGCCAGCGGCGGGTTGCAGGCGCCGAGAATCACGTAGGGGCGGAACTCCACGTCGAGCTTCCGCTTCAGCGTGTCCCTCACGTCGATCTCGGTGAGCACGCCGAAGCCTTCCCTGGCCAGCTCCGCCTTGGTGCGCTCCACCGCCTGGTCGTAGGGGAGCGGAACTTCCACTCCCAGCCCGTAGGCGGTCAGCCGGTCCGCCATGCCATCCCCTCCGGATGCGCCGCGCCGCCCGGCCGCGGCGTTCTCGCCGTGGCCGGGCGGCATCCCGCGGCGTCAGGCCTTGAGCTGCTTCTCCGCCTTCCCCACCTCCACCTTGATCTGGCGGGGCTTGGCCTTCTCGACCTTGGGCAGCACGATCGTCAGCAGGCCGAGTTCGTAGGTGGCCTTGATGGCGTCGGTGTCCACGGTCGCCGGCAGCGTGAAGCTCCGCTCGAAGGAGCCGTAGGTCCGCTCGTAGCGGTGGATCCGCTCGGCTTTCTCTTCCGCCACCTGCTCCTTGGTCCCGGAGATCGTGAGCACGTTGCCTTCGATCGCGATCTTGACGTCCTCGGGCTTGACGCCCGGAATCTCCGCGGTGATGCGGATCAAGTCGGGCTCCTCGAAGATGTCGACGACCGGAGTCCAGGCTGCGGTGCTCTCACCGGGCACCCAGTCCAGCAGGCCGAACGGCTCGTTGAACACCCGCCCCATGCGGCGCTGGAGATTGTAGAACAGATCGAGCATGGGGTCCAGGGGCTTGCGGGTAATGGCCGACATGCGTCTCACCTCCTTTCGCGCCCCTACGGTAATCGCCTGGCCGTGAATCCCCGTTGAATCGCGCGTGAAACCGGAAACGCCAACGGACAACCCCCGGCTTCCCGTTGGAGCTCGGAAAACCGGGGGTTGGAGGACATTTGTTCCGTCCGGCCCCCGCCATCGGATTTCTGCGTTCGCCCTAAATGGAACGTGCGGCCGATGGCTTCTCAATTTGCCGGGCGGCGACGCCGTCCATCGCCGGCCCCTCCTCAGGGGCGATCCCGCACCGGCCACCCACTCCCGAGTGGCCACCGGAAAGCTCGCCCGTCGCGCGTGAAAGCTCGCTGAATCCCGTATGAGCCTTCGGTGAAGACGGAAACCTTGCACCGGGTTTCTCCGCTTCTTCAGGGCGGCGCGCTTAGGGTCCCCGTCCGGACCAGTGAACCGAGCCCCCACGAAGGGAGGAGACCGTGTCTACGTCAAGGCCACTGCCGGCGCTCGGCGTCCTCATGCTGGCATTGCCCGTGCTGGTGGGCGCGCAACAGCGGCCGACGCCGCTGCCCCACCAGCAGCACCAGATGACGCGAATGCAGCAGATGCAGGAGACCATGGCGCACATGGAGCGCGTGATGGGCCAGGTCCGCCAGCTCAACCACTGGATGCAGCAGCACCAGGTCCAACCGGGATTTCAGGAGATGGGCCGGGCCATGGAGCAGGTGTGCGAGCGGCTCCGGCAGATGACGGGCCAGATGGACCAGCTCCACCGGGATCCCGCGCTCCAGCGGGACCAGGATCGCCTGCGGGAGATGGACCGCCTGCACGACCGGCTGCGCGACATGATCCGCGAGCTGGACGAGGCGCAGCAGGCCCTCCGCAAGGTGGCAGGCGGATGAGGCCCGCTCCGGCGCTGGTTCTGGCGCTCGCGGCGCCGGTGCTGCCGGCCGCGGCCCAGCGGCTCGCCTACGAGGGGAGCCTCTCGGTCGCGACCGGCAGCTACTTCTTCACCGCGCGAACCACGAGCTGGATGCTGGTTACGGGGATCGCCGCCACGGCGGGGCGGGTCACCCTGCGCGCCAGCATCCCCCTGTACCTCCAGAATACGACCCTGCTCTCCGGCTCGGGCTGGGGTATGATGCCCACCGGGGGGTCGCTGGGCGGCACCGTGGCGGACAGCGGCCGTGCCCGGCACGGCTGGGGCGGGATGCGGATGCCGGTGCCCGCCCGCGCCGTGACCGGCTACCACCCCGCGCTGGGTGACCCCGTGGCCTACGCGGGAGCGCGGTTGGTCGAGACCTTCCGAACCAGCGTGGCGGTCGGAGGCGCGGTGAAGTTCCCGCTCACCGACACCAGCCAGTTCGGCACCGGGGCCTGGGACGCCGGAGCCACGCTCTCGGCCACCCGCTGGCTGGGCGGCGGCTTCGTGGCGCTGGACCTCGCATTCTGGCGCCTGGGCGACCTGCCCGACCTGGAACTCGGCGACCCCCTCACAGCCAGCGTCACGCTGGGCCGCCGGGTCGGAACCGACTGGATCGGCTCCGTCTTCGCGACCGGCGGTACGTCGGCCCTGGAGGGTTACCCGGCTCCCGCCTCGATCGGGGCCGTATGGGCACGCACGGGCGCCCCGGCCTGGACGGCCTCGGTGGCCCTGGGACTCACCGACGCGGCGCCGGACCTGGTGGTGGCGCTGGCCTGGCGGTTGGGGCGGTGACGGGGACCACGTAGACCAGCCGCGCCAGCGCTTCGTCCACCGCGAACTCGGCGTGGCCGATGCGAAAGACGAAGGCCGGGAAGCGCTGAAGCAGCACCAGATCGGCCCCGGGGAGGACGCCCAGGGCGGCCAGTTTGAGCGCCTCGGGACTCGCGGGCGCCTCGAGTGCGACCACCCGACCCCTGCGGCCCTCCGCCAGCGCGGTGAGCGGGAGCGAGTCCGGAGGCCCGGCGGTCACAACCAGGCCGACGCCAGGCGCTCCAGCCAGGCCGGCGGCGCCAGGTTCTCGTAGCCACACCGGGGACAGCGGATCATCGGGCAACCGCCGGACAGCGGGCAGCTCCGGCAGGTCGGCTGGCCCCGGTCCTCGGTGAACTTCTCCCCGCAAAACGCGCACACGACGGTGCGGGCCACGGCTCCCGTCATCCCAGCCCCCGCAGGAGCAGATTGAGCCCGAACCCCACGGCGAAGGCGAAGGCCGTGATGAACCCGAACATCGCGAGCGCGGTCCGGGCGCCGCGCTCGCGGATCATCATGAGGAACTGCGCGACGCAGGGCACGAACAGCGTGAGGGTCACGGCCGCGACCGCGAGCTGGACGGCGTCGAGCGCGCCCCGGGCGTGCAGGTCGAACAGCCCGGCCGCGCCGTAATCGCGGCGGAAGAACCCGAACAGGAAGACGCGGGCCGCCTCGGGCGGCAACCCCAGCAGAGCCGCCGCGGGCTCGAGCACGGCCACCAGCCCTCCCAACACGCCGGTCAGCTCACCCGCCCAGAGCAAGACGCTAGCGAGCAGGAAGAGCGGCAGCACCTCCACGAAGTACCAGTGCATCCGCGTGGCCGTCTTGACGGCCACGTTCGCGAGCCGCGGCCGGCGCAACGGGGGCAGCTCCATGTGGAACGTGGCCGGCCGGCCGGGAAGCACTCGGGCGCCCAGCCATCCGACCAAGAGAAACGTGCCGAGCAGCACGCCGGTCCAGGCGCCCAAGGCGAGCGGCCGGCCCGCCAGCAGCGCCAGGATTACGCCGAGCTGGGCCGAGCAGGGAATGGCGAGGGCCAAGAGCAGGGTCGCGAGCACCCGTTCGCGCCGGGTCTCGAGGGTGCGGGTGACCATGGTCGCCATGGTGTCGCAGGCGAAGCCCAGGACCATGGGGATGACCGCCCGCCCCGAGAGTCCCAGGCGTTTGAACGCCCGATCCACCAACAGCGCCAGGCGCGGGAAGTACCCGGAATCCTCGAGCACCGAGAAGAACAGGAAGAACGTCCCCACGATCGGGAGGATGATCGCCACGGCATACCGGAGGCCCAGCGTGAGCACGCCGTACTCGCCCACGAACAGGGTGCGCACGGCGTCCCAGGGGACGCCGGCAAAGAGCCGCTCGAAGAGAGG
>DATLXT010000280.1:0-6990 GCA_035575475.1 Gemmatimonadales bacterium
GCCGAGCAGGCGGCCACTCCCGCCGACCTGGAGCGGGCCGAGGCCGCCGCCCGCAGCGCCGAGGCGGCCTTGGCGGTGCTGGAGCTCCAGATCGAGCGGACCACGGTCCGGGCGCCCTTCGCCGGCGTGGTGGGCCAGCGGTTCGTGAGCGTGGGGGATTACGTGACCCCCGCCACGCCGCTCCTCACCCTCCAGACCATGGACCCTCAGCGGGTCGTGATCGAGGTGCCCGAGCGCCACGCCGCGAGCCTCAGGCCCGGCCAGCAGGTCGAGTTCACCGTCGCGGCTCACCGCGACCGGGTGTTCCGGGCGCGGGTGGACTTCATCGATCCGGTGGTGCAGGAGGAAGGACGCACCATCGTGGTCAAGGGTCTGGCCCCCAACCCCGGGCGCCTGCTCAAGGCCGGGATGTTCGTCGAAGCTCGGTTGGCCGTGGCGACCCGGGCGGGCGCCGTGGTAGTGCCCGAGGACGCGGTCCAGCCGCTCCGTACCGCCAACGTGGTGTGGGCGGTGGTGGACGGCAAAGCCAGCCGCCGGGTGGTGCAGCTGGGCGCCCGATCCCGGGGTGTGGTCGAGGTGTTGAGCGGGGTCCAGCCGGGCGAGCTGGTGGTGGTCGGCGGGCTGGAACGGATGTCGGAGGGGATGCCGGTGGCCCCGCAGCCACGGGGCGCCTCGGGGGCTGGGGCCGCTGCGGCGACCCCCGGCGACACCGGGGCCGTGACCGTGGTCCCGGTGGACAGTGCAAGGAGGTGACCGATGCGCGTGATGGTGATCGTGAAGGCCGACCAGGAATCCGAGGCGGGCGTGCTGCCCGACCAGAAGATCCTCGCGGAAATGGGGAAGTTCAACGAGGAGCTGGTGCGGGCCGGGATCATGCTGGCGGGCGAAGGGCTGCACAAGAGCGCCAGGGGGAAGCGGGTGCGCTTCGACGGCGCCCGCCGGACGGTCGTTGACGGCCCCTTCCCGGAGACCAAGGAGCTGGTCGCCGGGTTCTGGCTCTGGCAGGTGAAGTCGCTGGACGAGGCGGTGGAGTGGCTGAAGCGCGCGCCCTTCCCCGACGGCTCGGAAGTCGAGATCCGGCCGGTGTTCGAGGACGAGGACTTCGGCCCCGCCCTCACACCCGAGCTGCGGGCTCAGGAGGCGCGCGTGAGGGAGCAGGCCGCGAGGCTGGCGGCGGAGCGGAACCGGGGGAAGTGACGGTCATTGGTACAGGTCCCGGGGGTCCGCCTCGGCCAGCTCCACGAGGAAGTCGCCCAGTTTCTGGGTCACCGCCTCGACGTAGCGGCGGCCCTTCTCCGCGGTCGCGGCCGCAGGGTTCCCGACCCCGGTGTCGGTGGTGACCTCGCGCCACCGCCGCGGGGCCCAGGCCCAGCCCTCGCGCAGCCCGCGTACCCGGAAGCGGCGCGCCGTGCCGGGCCCCGCCTCCGCCAGGGGGAGCACCAGCTCGGGCGCGAGATGGAGCATCACGCTGGTCTCGACCTCACCCGCGTGATCGCCCAGGTCGGTGAAGAACGGCCCGGGGTCCACCACCTGATACAGGTTGACGGCGCAGACGAACAGCGGCGTCTGGGGTTGCAGCTCCCGGATCATCGGACGGAAGTCGTTGCCGCCGTGGCCGTTGAGTACCACCAGCTTGGCCACGCCCTGCCCCGCGAGGGAGGCGGCGACATCGCGTAGCACCAGGGCCTGGGTGCTGGGGTTCAGGTTCAAGCACAGCGGGATGTCGAGGTGGCCCGTGTTCACCCCGATCGGTATCGCCGGGAGCACCACCACCCGGGCGCCCCGCGCCCAGGCGCGCTCGGCGGCCAGCGCGGCGATCCGCTCGCACTGGACATTGTCGGTGGAGTAGGGGAGGTGGAAGTTGTGCGCCTCGGTGGCGCCCCAGGGAAGCACCGCGACCTGGTAGCGCGTATCGCGGACCGTCTTCCAGGTGACCTCGTTCAGGATGTAGGGGCGACCCGGCATCGGACACCCTCGCGTGGGGACGCCGGATAGTACCGCGCCGGGCCGCGGCCGGTGAGCCCCCGTCTAGCCGCCACACCCGAACCGGGCCATTCTTTCCCCCCGTGAGCACCCCGCCCCTTCCGGCTCCCTTCCGCTGGCGCGCCCTGCTCGGGGATCCGCACTTCTGGATCCCCCTGGGCGTGCTCTTGATCGGGCTGCTCGTGCTTCGGTGGATCGCGTGACGGAGATCGCCCCGGCGCGACTGCGCCAGCTCCAGCGGGTGGGCGTCTTGTCCGGGTTCGCGGCCGGGGCCTGGCTGGGGGCCGCCGAAGCGCCCACCAAGCTGGTGACGCTGGGCATCCCACCGGTCGTCATCTCCTTCATGATGGTGATGGGCGTGTTTCTCGCGCGCTGGAGCGTGCCGGCGCTGCTCCGGGGCACGGCGGCCGTGGGCCACGACGTGCGGCAGGCTCCGCATCTCGTGGTCTGGGCCGCGCTGGCGGGCTGCCTCTGGGCCGTGGCCAACACCCTGACCATCTTCGCCATCCGGGATATCGGGCTCGCGATCGCCTTTCCGCTCTGGAACACCAACAGCCTGCTCGGCATCCTCTGGGGCACGCTGTTGTTCAACGAGCTGCGCGAGGCCGGGTGGGCCCGGTGGCTGGGCGTGCTGGGCGGCGCCGGGGTGATGTTCGGGGGCGCCACGCTCCTCGCCCTGGCGTCGTCGGCCCACGCGGGCACGGGCGACGCCCTGCGCGGCGTCGTCGCCGCCCTCACCGCCGGCCTGCTCTGGGGCACCATGTACATCCCCTACCGGAAGGCGTACTTGACGGGGATGCACCCGCTCTCGTTCGTGGCGTTCTTCACCATCGGGGAGCTGGTGATGATGACCGCGCTGGCGGTGATCTTCTCGGGCGGGGCCGGCGCGCTCTGGGCGGATCTGGTCCGGAGCCGGGCGGCCCTCTTCTGGCTCCTGCTCGCCGGCTTCGTATGGGTGGTGGGGGATCTGTTCCAGCAATACGCGGCGAAGTACGTCGGCATCAGCCGCGGTATCCCGCTCTCCAACACCAATCAGCTCTGGGGCCTGCTCTGGGGGATCCTGGTCTTCGGCGAGCTGGCGGGCGGCGGGGCCGGGCTTCACTGGCGGGTGATCGGCGGCTCGGTGCTCATGGCCCTGGGCGCCGGCGCCATCGCGCTGGCCTCGGCGCCCGGCCGCGAGCACCGGCGCTGGCGGGAGGCGGCGGCGCGGGAAAGCGACCGCTACGGCGTGGATCCGGGGTACGTGGCGGCGCGCCTGGTGGGCGACGAGGGCGGCGCCCCGCGCGCCTCCCGCGGCCTGCTCGACTGGCTGCTGGTCCTGGGCGCCACCGGTGTGTTCGTGGGGTTCGCCCGCGTGGTCGAGGTACCGGCGCTCCACCTGGACTGGCGCTGGGCCGCGGGGCTCGTGGCGGCGCTCTTCGCTTTCCTGGGCGCCGGAGGTGCGGCGCTGTGGCGGGCCACCCGGCTCGGGTGAGCCGGCGAAGCTAGGGCCGCCGCGGCCGCAGGCTCTGGAGCGGTACGTCCCGGGGCAGGCCCGGCGGGAAGCGAGCGAACACCGCTAGGCCCGCCCAGCCGAACCGGTCGAGCGAAGGCTGGGCCGCGTAGGACTCGGAGTGGCCCGCGATGACGCCGGTGATGATCCACGCGGGGGCGGTGAAGACCAGGAACCAGCCGTTCGAGATGGTCGACAGGGTGCCCAGCGCCGTCCAGCTGGCCACCGCGCCGGTGCCCGACCGATAGGCGGTCAGCTTGCCCTCTCGCACCGCGGCCGTGGCCAGCGCGACGACGCCCTGCTCGGTCAGGATCCAGACGCTGTCGGTGCTGACGGCCAGGAGCTCCCCCTCGACCCGCCGGCTACCGTCCTCGTTCCCGGTTCGGAGCTCGATCCAGCCGCCGTAGGCCGACGTTTCTGCCTGGGCGGGAGTGGGAAGAAACCCGGGCGGCGCCGAGTTGGTGGCGCAGGCCGCGGCCAGCCCGAGCAGCGCGAGGCTGCCGGCCCATCGCTCAGCGCGCGGCATAGCGGCTCCCCCAGAACACGCGCTCCATTTCGGGCTCCAGCCGCTTGTAGGCCGGCGCCAGGGCCCGCAGGGTTCCCGCGGGATCGGTGAACATCCGCAGGGCGAGGGCCGGGTTCTCTTCAGCGACCCACTCGCGCCGCATCCACTCGATGTAGTAACCGCGGGCCTCGAGGAACAGCTCGTACGCCCCGGGGTCTTTCGGCAGGCGGTACACCAGCCGGTACTCGTCGCCCGGGAGCGTGGTCAGCGCGCCGGCGCTGTCGCGCAGGGCGGCCAGAGCGGCGGGGTCAGCCCGGCCCGCCCGCAGGGTTCGGTGCGGGCGGAGCCGCAGGACCGGGACGGTGTCGCCCAGCGCCGCCAGGGCGGCGTACTCCAGGCGCCACAGGCCCCGGGTGAGCCGGAGCCGCACCCGTCGCGCCCCGCCGACCGAGGGCGGGAGCGGAACGATCTTGGTATCCACGGCCAGCGGCCCGGTCTCGCCCACCACGCCGACGCTCACCCACCCGCCCGCTGCGTCCGGCACCAGCACCTCGATGCCGCCCAGGTGCCGGCCCAAGCCGGCGGCGCGCTCGCGCACGGCGGGCCCCGCGGTCTCCAGCGCCGCCAGCCAGCGGCCGGCTTCGCGGCCCAGATAGGCCAGCCCCTGGTACATCAGAAACGTCGTCAGCAAGGACTGGCGGGCGCCGATCGCCAACCCCACCGGGCCGGGGGGCGCCGAGTCGAACTCCAATTCGACGAGCTCCCGCGCCGCGAGATCGGTCGAGTCGGCCGGGCTGGAGCGCTCTCGGCCGTCGAAGGCCAGCACGGCGTCCCGGCAGTCGCCCGCCTCGGCCCGGCAGCGGGACGGCGCCCGGAGTCCCCACGCGCCGCGGAACTGCCCGTCGGGCGTCACGAACACCCGCCCACCCGGGGGCCGCCTCGCCACCAGCACGTCGGCGTACCGGATCACGTGGGTCTCGAGCGCCTCGTTGGTCAGGCGGAGCACGAAGTCGCGGCCCCGCGGCCGGGCGCGGTATAACATGTCCACGTCGGTCGCTTCGAGCGCGGGGGCGATGCTGGCCGAAAACCCCTCGGCCTGGAGCGCCTCGCCCGCGGAGTCCGCCGCGTAGAACGTGGGGCAGGAGCCGAAGCACGCCTTGGGGTTGGTCAGGCAAATAGTGGCCACCGCCGCCGTGACGCCGGCCATGAGGGTGAGCGCGATTCGGGCACCCGAGGGGCGGACCACGTTGGTCTCGAACAGCGCGACCGAATCGGCGGGGAGACGGAACTCGCCTTCGGCCACCAGGGCGCGGTTGGGGTCGAGCAGCTGCCCTCGTCCCACAATCGCCCCGCCGTCGCGGCGCCACCCGGAGAGGACATAGACGTGACCGTCGCGGAGGTGCGCCTTGAGATAGGGCGACGTGCCGTCGAGCGTGGCGGCTTCGGAGGGCGGGACCAACCTTCGGTCGAGCCGGTTGATCGCACAGCTCGCGGCCAGGACGGCGGTCGCGAGCGTGACGGTCCAAACGCCGAAGCGGGGGCCGGAACTCATGATTGGCCGGGACAATCGTGGCCCCTGATCAAGCCGGAGTCAAGAAGATGGCGCGGCCCGCCGGGCCCGAGCTATCGCCGAACCCGCACCGCGTCGGCCACCACGACCGTGCCGCTCGAGTCCCGGCGCAGCAGCGCCACCCGGTTCCAGCCGGCCGGGAACGTCCAGGCCCCGAGAGTGCGCCACTCCCCGCCGCCCGCGGTCTGATCCGCCGGGATTCTGGCGAGCGTGTCGCCCGCCGCGCTGACCACCGCGTAGAGCGCCCGAGTCGAGCGATTGGCACCGCTGGTCCATCGAGCGTCCAGCGTCCGAGCGCCGGCCGAGTCGAGCCGGAAGGAGAAGACCGCGGCGTCCGCCGCCTCGGGCCCGGTCGGCGCCCAGCGATACCCGCCGCCGTAGTAATCGGGCGTCTCGGCCGAGGCGGGCCAGGCGGAGGGCACCAGAACCTGGGCCACCGTGGCGTCGTTGAACTCGGCCGAGTCGTCCACCACGATCTCGCCGCAATGGGCCTGGATGCGATGCATCCACGGGATCCAGGGCCAGTTGGGCCCCGGGTCCGTGCGGTTCTCGGGCTGGAGCTGGCCGTGGGCCAGGATGTGTTGCCAGTCACGCGGCACGTTCCGGTCCCGCGTGATGTCGCAGACCAGCCGCGCCGAAGCGTCGAGCTGGGCCGGGGGAAAGGAGGCCTGCGAGGCGAACCCCGCGTGCTCGATCCCCACCGTGAAGTGGTTGCTCTGTACCCCGTTCAGCCGGCACTCGTGATCGCGGTTCAGGGCACAGTCGTAGGTCGCCGCGATGTGCCAGGCGCGGTCCGGCTCGCGGACCAGCTGAGAGATCTCGCTCCCATCCTCGTTCACCACGTAGTGCGCGCTCACCTGAGAGACGGGGTTGGTGAGCCAGCTCCAGCACCCGGAGTAGTTGCCCTCGCAGGTATGGACGATGACGGCGTGGATCACGCCGGTGAGATCGGCGGGGCGCTGGTTGAAGTTGGGCGAAGGGCGCCAGACGGCGGCGGGATAGTCCGGCGCGCCCGCGCTATCGGGCGGGGGACAGGGCGCCGCGGCGGCCGCACCCGGGGGTGCGCCCAGGGCCCGATTCACCTGGGCCAGGTAGGCCGCGTGCCCCTGCGGCAGCTCGATGCCGCTGTAGCGCACCACGGCGGCCTCCCAGTCCCCGCCCGCCTCCCTGGCATACTGGCGCAGCAGGGCGGCCCCGGCCCGAATGTTGGCCGCCGGCTGGGTGCCCGCCGCCTCGAGCGTCACGCCGGCGAGCGCGGCCCCGCGCTCGAGCGCCTCGCCCCGCAGCGCCATCACCCCGAACGCCGCGGGCCGGCCGGGGAACTCTTCCGCGCCGCGCACCATCTGCCAGCGGGTCTCGACCCACCCGATCGCCCGCAGCAGCCCCGGCGGCGTGGCGAACTCGGCTTCGGCCGCCGCGAAGAGGGAATCGTAGGGAGAG
>DATLXT010000281.1:0-4081 GCA_035575475.1 Gemmatimonadales bacterium
GCTCCAGCTCCTCGCGCGGTTTTCCGGCGACGTTCACCACCTCGAGCTCGGGGCATTGGGCCAGGAGCCGCAGCCCGCTCTCGGCGATCCGGTCGGCCACCACCACGCGCTGGGTCACGCGAGCGCAGCCCCGAGCAGGGCGAGCAGTTCGTCGAGGGCGGCCACCGTGTGATCGCCCATGTGACCGATGCGGATGGTCGAGTCCTTGAGGGCGCCGTACCCGGACCCGATGGTCCACCCCTGGGCCTTGAGCGCGCCGGTGACGGTCTTGGCGCTCCGCCCCGCCGGCAACTTGAGGCAGGACACGGTCCAGCTCCGGCGGCCCTCTCGGGGCAGATACGCGATGCCCCGCTCGGCGCTCCAGTCCTCCACCCGCCGTCGCATGGCTTCGTGGCGCCGCCAGCGCGCCTCCACGCCTCCCTCCGCGGCGATGCGGCCCAGCTGGACCTCGAGCGCGTAGAGGAGCGAGATCGCCGGAGTGTTGGTCGGCTGGAACTTCGTGGTCGCCTGCTCGAAGCTCACCAGGTCGAAGTACAGCCCGCGATCCGGGAGCGCCTTGGCGCGTTCCAGCATGCGTTGAGACGCCACCCCCAGGGCCAGGCCCGGCGGGAGGGCCAGGGCTTTCTGGGAGCCCGTGAACGCGAAGTCGAGCCCCCACCGGTCGGGTTCCACCGGCGAACCCGCGAGCGAGGTGACCGCGTCCACCAGCACCAGCACGTCGTCGAACTCCCGCGCCACGGCGGCCAGGGCCTCGACGTCCTGGAGCACCCCGGTCGAGGTTTCGGAGTGAACCATGGTGACGGCGTCCACCGGGGTGCGACGGAGCGCGTCGCGCAGCATGTCGGGCTCCACCGCGCACCCCAGAGGCACCTCCAGGCGGACGCACTCCTTGCCCGACGCCGCGACCAGGGTGGCGAAGCGCTCACCGAACGCCCCGCTCACCAGCGACAACGCGCGCCGCCGGACTCCGTTCCGCACCGCCAGCTCCATGAAGCCGGTGGCCGAGGTGGTGCCGATCAGCACGGGACGGGTGGTGCGGAAGAGCGCCGCCAGGCCCGGCGCCATGCTCCGCAGCAAGCCCTCCATGGCGGGGGAGCGGTGGCCGATCATGGGGCGCTGCATGGCCGCCAGGACGTCGGGGTGCACGTCCGTGGGGCCGGGGAGGAAGAAACGCCCGAATGCGGGCGCGGTCATGCGGTGGCGCGGACCAGCGCTTCGACCAGGCCTCCCTCCACCACTTCCTCGGTGCGCACCAGCCGGACGCCCTCCTCGCCCCACTCCTTGAGCAGGTGCTCGGCCGCGTCTTTGTCGATCGGCTTCATGGCGTCGGTGACCGCGAAGATGCGGCTCGCCGGCCGGCGCCGGAGCAGGCCCTCGATGGCGTATTTGTCGCACACGTCGAGCGCCACGCCGTAGAGCACGATGTCGTCGGGATCGAGCACCTCCAACACCGGCTCGACATTGGGGTTGGTGAAGACGTCAAACCAGTGCTTGTGGAAGAGGATATCGCCTCGGTGCTCCCGCACCCGCCGCCGCAGCGCCTCGGGATCCACGGGGTCCGGTTCGATCACCAGCGGATCCCGCAGCGCGGTCTCCGGGATCTTCCGCTGCCCCGGCGTCCCGCGCATGCAGTGCGGCGGGAAGGTAGCCTTCCAATCGGGCGTGTCCGACAGCTCCCGGTGCCCGGGGACATGGTCGTCCGCGCTGGCCACGATGCGGATGTCGTGGGCGTGGGCGTAGTCGGTGAGCCGCTTGAGGTTCGGAATGATGGTCTCGGCGTCCGGCACGTAGAGCTTGCCGTCGGCCTTCATGAAGTCGTACTGGGTGTCCACGTCCCAGAAAATCACGCGTGCCATGGATCTTCCCTCATGCTGGGGACAGCAACGGAATCTCTCAGAGGAAACGGGAGATAGTCAACCGGCGGGAGGGAAGGCACACGGCCGCGGTGCGCCGGTGCGTCCAGTCGCGGCCCGTCCTACAGCCGGCGGCTCAGCGCGACCTCGTCACAACACTCTTTCCGGGGGCAGCGGGCACAATCGGCCCACACCTTCAGCGGGAAATGCGCCTTGTCGGCCGGGGCGAATCCCAGCCGAGCGAAGAACAGCGGTTTGCGGGTCAGGGCGAACACCTCGGCGAGGCCGAGCCGGCGGGCCTCCTCCACCAGCGCCTCCACGATGGCGCGCCCCAGCCCCTGGCCCTGACGATCGGCTCGCACCGCCAGCCCCGCGATCTCGCCCAGCTCCCGGCTGTACACCTTGAGTTGCCCGCACGCCACACTCTCCCCTGCCGGGTCGGCCACCACGACGAACTCCTTGATGTGCCGGCACAGGTCGTAGTTCGAGCGCGGCAGGAGGTCACCGGCGGCGACGAACGGCTCGATCAGGCGCTCGAGCGACGGGACGTCGTCCAGCGCGGCAGGGCGCAGCGCCGGAGCCACGCCGGCCCGGGGAAGCGGCACGACCGTCACGCCAGCACCTCCTCGAGCACCGCCACCCCGCGAGCCAACTCCTCGGTGCTGATGACCAGAGGCGGGAGCAAGCGAACCACCGACGGCCCCGCCGTCAGGGTCAGGAGGCCGCGCTCGCGGGCGGCGACGACGAACGGCGCCGCCGGCTCGGCCAGCTCGACCCCCCACATGAGTCCCCGCCCGCGCACCGCCCGCACCCGGCTGCTCCGCGCGGCCAGGCGGGCGAGCGCCCGCTCCAGCCACTCGCCCTTGCGGCGCACGTCCTCCAGGAACTCGGCCTGCCCGATGGTCCGCACCACGGCGAGGGCCACCGACGCCACCAGGGGGCCGCCGCCGAAGGTGGTGGCGTGGTCGCCCGGCTTGAGCGCGGCGGCGATCTCCTCCCGCATCACCACCGCCCCCATGGGCAGACCGCCCGCCAGCGGCTTGGCCAGAGTCACCACGTCCGGCACCACCCCGGTCTGCTCGTAGGCGAAGAACGTACCGGTGCGACCCAGCCCGCACTGGACCTCGTCGAAGATCAGCGCCGCGCGCCGTTCGTCGCACAGCTCCCGCAGGTAGGCGAGCCACTCGCCGGATACCGGCCGCACCCCGCCCTCTCCCTGGACCGGCTCGACGATGACCGCGGCGGTCCGCGCTTCGGAGATCAAGCGATCGGCTGCGGCCCAATCGTCCAGCCGCACGATGTGAATCCCGGGCACCAGGGGCTCGAACGGCTTGCGGTAGTCGGGGCGGTCCGTGGCGGCCAGCGAGGCGAACAGGCGACCGTGGAAGCCGCCGCTCAGGGCCACGATCTCGGTCTTGCCGGACCACCGGCGGACGAACTTGAACGCGCCCTCGTTGGCCTCGGCACCCGAGTTGCAGAAGAAGACCCGGCCCCCAAAGGCGCGCCCGGCCAGCTCCTCGGCCAGTTCCTCGGCGGGCGCCGTATGGTAGAGGTTGGAGACGTGCACCAGCCCGCTCTCCAGGGCGCGCCCCACGGCGTCCCGGATCACCGGATGGCCGTAGCCCAGAGCGTTCACCCCGATCCCCGAGGCGAAGTCGAGGTAGCGGCAGCCGTCCTCGGCGATGAGTTCGCATCCCTCGCCGCCGACCAGGCGGGCGCCGACCCGGGCGTAGACCGGGAGCAGGGCGGAGACGTCGGTCTGGAGGGCGGTCACGCGAGCTGATGCGACGTCGCGAGCACCCGGGTGCCGGCGGTGGGGTCGTCGAGCAGCCGCAGATCGCCGATCCGGACGGCGCGCACGCCCGCGCGCAGGGCGGCCGAGGCCGCGCGCAGCTTCGTGACCATGCCGTCGGCGGCCACGCCCCGGCCGATCAAGGCGTCGATCTCGGCCGCGGCGATCGTGGGCTGGGTCACCCCGTCCAGCCGCAAACCCGGGACGTCCGAAATGAACAGCAGTTGGGCCGCGCCGAGGGCCCCCGCCACCGCGGCGGCGGCGTAGTCGGCGTTCACGTTGAGCGGCACCCCGGCCGGGTCGCCGTCGGCCGGCGGGGCGACCGGCGCCACGACCGGCGTGAACCCCGCGAGGAGCAGACTCTCGAGGAGCGCCGTCCGCACCTCCACGATGTCCCCCACGTACCCCAGCCCGCCCGGCGCCGGGACCGCCCGGA
>DATLXT010000282.1:0-2842 GCA_035575475.1 Gemmatimonadales bacterium
TCCCCGCCGTGGGGTGCGCGCTGGACGTGGACGCCCTGGCCGAGACGCGGGCGTGACCCTCACGGTGGCGCTGGCCAAGGGTCGCCTGCTCGAGCCCGCGCTGGAGCTGTTCCGCGGCGCCGGCGAGGCGCCCGCCCCGGACGCCGACGCGCGCCGGCTCCTCGTCCCCTCGACCAGCGGCGCGCTTTCCTTTCTCTATGTGAAACCCGCCGACGTGCCGGTCTACGTCGAATGCGGCGCCGCGGACCTGGGCGTCACCGGCACCGACGTGCTGCGCGAGACCGCCGCCGACGTCCTCGAGCCCCTGCTCCTGCCCTTCGGCGGCTGCCGGCTGGTGGTGGCGAGCCCGCTCGCGACGCCCTACCCGTCGCTGGAGGGCGGCGTCACGCCCCGCGTCGCCACCAAGTACCCCCGGCTCACCCGCGCGTTCTTCGCCGAGCAGGGGCTCGCGGTCGAAGTCGTCGCCGTGACGGGGAGCGTGGAGGTGGCCCCCCTGCTCCGCCTCTCGCACTGGATCGTGGACCTGGTGGATACCGGACGGACGTTGCGGGAAAACGGGTTGGTGGAGCGGGCGACGATTCTGGACGTGGGGGCGGTGGTGGTCGTCAATCGAGCCAGTCAGAAGCTCAAGCTGGATCAGCACCAGCGGCTGCTGTCCCGGCTCCAGGCGGCTGCCTCCGCCTAGCCAGCTCCGCGGCCAGCTCGATCGCCGCCCTCATCGAGCCCGGGTCCGCGATGCCCTTGCCGGCGATGTCGAACGCCGTGCCATGATCCGGTGCGGTCCGGGGAAAGGGCAGCCCCAGCGTCACGTTCACCCCCCGTCCGAAGCCCGCGACCTTCACGGCCGTCATCCCTACGTCGTGGTAGGGTGTGAGCACGGCGTCGAACTCGCCGCGCAAGGCCCGCACGAACACCGTGTCCGCCGGCAGCGGCCCCGCCGCGCCGAGCGCCTCGGCCGCGGGGCGGAGCACCCGGTCGTCCTCGTCCCCGAACAGCCCCCCCTCGCCGGCGTGGGGGTTCAGGGCGCAGACGGCGAGCCTGGGCTCGGCGATCCCCCACCAGCGCCGGAGGGCCTCCGCGGCGATCCGGCCCGCCCGCACCACGCCCTCCGTCGTGACCGCATCGGGCACCTGGCGGAGCGGCAGGTGGGTGGTGACCAGCACCACGCGCAGGGCGCCGGCGGTGAGCATCATGGCCACCGGCACATCGCCCGCGAGGTGCGAGAGGAATTCCGTGACCCCGGGGTAGCGGTACCCGGCGGCGTGCAGGGCCCGCTTGTGGACCGGACCGGTGACGACGGCGTCCACCTCTCCGGCCAGGGCCAGCCGCGCGGCCTCTTCGATGGCCCGGGCGGCCCGGCGGCCGGCTTCGGCGTCCGACCGCGCTACGTCCCCGTTCCCGCCCAACACCACCACCTCGGCGTCCAGGCGGTCTTTCAGCGCCCTGGCCACGACTTCGGGGCCGATGCCGCGGGGGTCGCCCACGGTGACGGCGAGGCGGGGGCGCGCGGACGGCGTCTTAGAGCCGGACGTCGACGTAGGTCTGGCTGCGGAGCTGCTGGAGGTAGTGCTGGATGGCCAGCTCCTGACTCAACCGCTCCCGAATCCTCGCTTTCATCTCCTCGTAGGTCAGCTCGCCTTCCTCCTGGCGCGACAAGAGCTCGAAGATCACGAACCGGGGCCGGCGGCTGTCTCGACCCACGACGAACACCGGCAGCAACCCCGGCGTCGTGGCGCCGCTCAGGGCCTCCTGATACTCGGGCGGCAGCTGGGCGATGGGAACGTCCTCGGCCAGCTTGGGTTCGGTCGGGTCCGAGTGCCGCCGCGCCAGGGAGTCGAACGACGCACCCCGGCGGAGGGCCGCGTGCACCGAGTCGGCCAGGCGCCGGGCGGCTTCGATCTGCGCGGGCGAGATCTCCGGAGCGATCAGAATGTGGCGGGCGAACACCTCGGCGGGCTGCGCCCGATCCACCTTGATGATGTGAAACCCGAACTCGGTCTCGACCGGATCCGAGACCACGCCGGGGCGCAGGCTGAAGGCTACCAGCTCGAAGTTCCGCACCATCACCCCGCGCCGGAACCACCCCAGCTCCCCGCCCTGCTGGCGGGTGGCGGTGTCATCGGAGAACCGCCGGGCCAGCTCCGCGAAATCGGCCCCCCGGCGCAGTGCCACCACCAGCGACTCGGCCCGCTGGTAGGCCCGGACCCGCGCCGCCGAGTCGGGTTGCGGGACCACCACGATCTGCCGGAAGGAAACCACCGGCGGCCGCCGGGGCAGCTGGCGCCGGTTCTGCTCCCAGAACCGGCGCATCGCCGAGTCGGTCGGGGGAATGGGCCGCAGCTTGCCCTGCTGGCGCAGGGTTTCGAGCAGGCGATCGCGCAGAATCGCCCGCCGTTGCTGATCCGCGAGGTGCCGGCGCCACTCCTCCGCTGACGCGAAGCCCGCGCGCCGGAGTTCGGTCTGGAACTCCGTCTCCGACCCGAACTGCTGGCGCACGTTCTGAAAGGTGCGCTCCACCGCCTCCTGCACTTCCTGATCGGTGACCTGAATGGCCGTGTCGCGCTCCGCCTGCTGGACCAGCAGCTGCTCGTCGATCATCTGCTGGAGCAGGTCGCGCAGCACCGCCTCCCGGCCCGCCGAGTCGTCGGGCACCTCCACCCCCTGGGCCCGGAGCTGAACCATTTGCACCTCGAGCTGGGACAGCAGGATGGGCCGGGTCCCGACCACCGCCACGATCCGGTCGAGCACCCGCCGCTCCTGGGCCCCGAGCGACGGTGCCGCCGTCAGCACGGCGGCCACAAGGAGGAGCCGCACCCCGCTCGGCACCGGCATCGCTACCGGC
>DATLXT010000283.1:0-3905 GCA_035575475.1 Gemmatimonadales bacterium
CCCCCGCCGTGGGCTCGCGGCTGGTGGGCGAGAAGGGCTCGAAGGTGCGGGTGGTCTTCGAGCGCGGCCCCCGGCTCGAGCCGGAGGCGTTCACGGTGACGCTCAAGCGGGAGAACGTGCCGGTGCTGTCGGTGTCCATCGTGCGGATGGCCGATCGCCGCACGGGCTACGTCCGCCTCGAGGGCTTCGGCCCCAAGGCCGCCGAGGAGGTGCGCGACGCCCTCCAGCGGCTCCGCCGGCAGGGGATGGAGCAGGCCATCCTGGACCTGCGGGGCAATCCCGGTGGGGTGGTGGTGTCGGCGGTCGAGCTGGCATCCGAGTTCTTTCCCAAAGGCACGGTGGTCTTCCGCACCCGGGGCCGTAAAAAGGACGTGGATACGACCTATCTCACCAGGCGCAACGGGGACTTCCGCGAGCTGCCGCTGATCGTGCTGATCAACGAGAACAGCGCCAGCGCCTCGGAGGCGCTGGCGGGGTCGCTCCAGGACCACGACCGCGCCCTGATCCTGGGACGCCGCTCGTTCGGCAAAGCCCTGATGCAGGCGCCGTTCTTCGTCCCCTCGGGGGACAACGTCTGGCTGACCGTCGGGCGGGTGCTGACCCCCAGCGGGCGCTTCATCCAGCGGCGCTACCGGGGGCTGGCCGTGGAGCAGTACCGGAGCTTCGCGGGCAAGTCCGGGGCCGAGGAGGACACGCTGGACGTCTACCGCACCGACAACGGGCGCGAGGTGCGGGGCGGCTACGGCATCGCGCCCGACGTGACGCTCCCGGTGACGGCCACGCTGCCGGTGTGGTGGAGCCACGCCGCGGACAGCGCCCTCGACAACGCGGTGGCGGACAGCGTGGCGTTCACGCTCCCGGCCGCTCCCGCCGCTCGGGATCGCTGGATGAGCGCCGCCGCCGAGTGGCGCGCCGCCCTGGTGCCGCCCTTCCTGGCGCGAGTCCGGGCGCGGTTTGCGGTGGCCGGCCGCACCGACAGCGCCCTGGAGGCGCGCATCGCCCGTATCCTCGCGGCTCGGGTCGCCGAAGTGCGGTGGGGCCCGGAAGCGCGGGAGGAGTTCCTGGTGCGCAACGACCCGGACGTGCAGGCGGCGCTGGCGCACTTTCCCAGGCTCGCCGAACTGTTGGCGCCTCGGGCCCGCTAGTATCTTAGGAGTCATGGCGACGCGAACCCGCACGCAGCCCAGGGCCGCCCGCGCCCGGCTGTCCAGGGCCGATCTCCTCGACATGTTCCGCCTCATGTACCTCTCCCGGCGGATCGACGACAAGGAGATTCAGCTCAAACGGCAGAACCGGATCTTCTTCCAGATCTCGGGGGCGGGACACGAGGCCGTGCTGGTAGCGGCCGGCAAGGTGCTGCGGCCGGGCTACGACTGGTTCTATCCCTACTACCGCGATCGCGCGCTCTGCCTGGCCCTGGGCATGACCCCCACCGAGATGCTCCTCGCGGCCGTCGCCGCGGCGGAGGACCCGAACTCCGGCGGGCGCCAGATGCCCTCGCACTGGGGGCACAAGGCTCTGAACATCGTGAGCCAGTCGAGCCCCACCGGAACCCAGTTCCTTCAAGCGGTGGGCTGCGCCGAGGCGTGGCTGCGCTACGATCGCATCGCGGCCATCGGGGAAAAGCCCATCCGAGACGACGAAGTGGTGTACTGTTCGGCGGGCGACGGCACCACCAGCGAGGGGGAGTTCTGGGAAGCCCTCAACACCGCGAGCAACCTGAGGCTTCCCGTGCTCTTCCTCATCGAGGACAACGGCTACGCCATCTCGGTCCCGGTCGAAGTCCAGACCGCGGGGGGGTCGGTGTCCCGGCTGGTGGCGGGCTTTCCCGACCTCTACGTCGAAGAGGTGGACGGGTGCGACCCGGTGGCGTCCTACGAGGTGCTGCTGCGCGCCGCCGACCACTGCCGCCGCCGCAAGGGGCCGGCCCTGGTGCACGCCCACGTCACCCGGCCCTACTCCCACTCGCTTTCGGACGACGAGGTCCTGTACAAGCCGCCCCGGGAACGGGAAGCGGAGGCGCGCCGCGACTGCCTCACCACCTTCCCGCGGCGCTTGATCAGCGAGGGGACGGCCACCGAAGCCGAGCTCGAGGAGATCAAGCGGCGGGTGGAGGAAGAGGTGCAGGCCGCGGCCGACGCGGCCCTGACCGCGCCTCAACCGAAACCCGAGACCGCGCTGCTCTACGTCTATTCCCCCGACGTCGACCCCACCTCGGAACAGTTCGATACCGAAGACGATCCCCAGTTCTCGGGCGATCCCACCACCATGGTGGACCTGCTCAACGCGTGCCTCCGGGACGAGATGGCGCGCGATCCCCGCATCGTGGTCTTCGGCGAGGACGTGGCCGACGCCAGCCGGGAGCAGTACCTGAAGGAGGTGAAGGGCAAGGGCGGGGTGTTCAAGGTCACCTGGGGACTCCAGCGGCAGTTCGGGAGCGACCGGGTCTACAACTCGCCCCTGGCCGAAGCCAACATCGTCGGCCGGGCCATCGGGCTGGCCACCCGCGGGCTCAAGCCGGTGGTGGAAATCCAGTTCTTCGACTACATCTGGCCGGCCTACATGCAGCTGCGCAACGAGCTGGCCACCTTGCGCTGGCGATCGAACAACGCCTTTTCCTGTCCGGTCGTGGTGCGGGTCACCTACGGCGGATACCTCAAGGGGGGCTCGATCTATCACTCCCAGACCGGCGCCGTGGTGTTCACCTCGGTCCCGGGCCTGCGGGTGGTCTGCCCCGCCACCGCGCTCGACGCCAACGGCCTCCTCCGGACGGCGATCCGCTGCGACGATCCGGTGCTCTTCCTCGAGCACAAGCACCTCTACCGGCAGACCTACAACAAGGCGCCCTATCCCGGCCCCAACTTCATGATCCCCTTCGGCAAGGCGAAGGTGGTGCGCGAGGGCACGGACCTCACCGTGGTGACGTACGGGGCGGTGGTCCAGCGCGCCCTGACCGCGGCGAAGGCGGTCGAGGAAACGGGGCCGAGCGTCGAGGTGATCGACCTGCGCTCGCTCTCGCCCGTGGACTGGGAGGCCATCGAGACCTCGGTCAGGAAGACCAACAAGGTGATCGTGGCCTATGAAGACTCGCTGTCCTGGGGCTACGGGGCCGAAATCGCGGCCCGCATCGCCGACCAGTGCTTCCCCTGGCTCGACGCGCCGGTCAAGCGCGTCGCCTCGACCGATACGTTCGTCGCCTATTCCCCGGACCTCGAAGACTTCATTCTGCCCCAGGTAGAAGACCTCGCGCAGTCCATGCGCGAGCTGCATGCGTTCTAGAGCCGCGCTCGGCTTCCGTCTTCTCTTCTTCCTCTCGGGCGCGACCGGGCTGGTGTACCAGCTCCTCTGGATCCGCGTCCTCTACCAGTCCTTCGGCTCGACCATTCAATCGGTGACCACGGTGGTGGCCGCCTACATGGGCGGCCTGGGGCTCGGGGCCTGGCTGTTCGGCCGCCTGGGCGACCGCCACCCGAACCCCGCCCGGCTCTACGGCTGGCTCGAGGTGGCGATCGGCGGATTCGGCGTCCTCTCCCCGGCGGTCCTGGCGCTGGCGCACCGCCTCTGGGTGGGCACGGCGGGCGCCTTCGATCTCGGGCCGGCCGCGAGCATCGCCCTCCGGTTCGGCCTCGCGGCGCTGGTGCTGTTCATCCCCACCACGCTCATGGGCGGCACCCTCCCGATCCTCACCCGGGCCTTCACCGGCCACGAGCGGGAGGCCCTGCGCAAAGAGCTGGGGCAACTCTATGGATTGAACACGCTGGGCGCCGTGGTCGGCACCGCGGTGGCAGGGTTCGTCCTCATCGAGCATGTGGGCATCCGGGCCAGCCTGTGGCTCACCGCGGCTGCGAACCTCGCCCTGGGCGGGGGCGCGGTCCTCCTGGCCCGCGAGGCCGCCCCCGCCCCCC